>DASUTZ010000109.1:0-24093 GCA_036374295.1 Actinomycetota bacterium | reverse complement strand
CCCCCCCCCCCGCCCCGCCGATCATCGGTCTACCTGAACGGCATCGCGTACTGGATCCCGCCGTCGGTCCAGAGCGCGTTCACGCCTCGGTCGAGCCCGAGCGGCGAATCCGGCCCGATGTGACGGTCGAAGATCTCGCCGTAGTTCCCCACGGCCTGCAGCACGGCCTGCATGAAGTCGTCCTCCAGCCCCAGACCGCTTTCGACCGTGATCGTCTCGGTCTCGGCCTCGAACGACACCCCGAGCAGCGCCGCGATCTGGGGGTCGTCCGGGTTCTCGGCCTGCTGCTCGACGTTGGAGCTGTCCACCCCGAGCTCCTCCGCGAGGATGAGCCCGTTCACGACCCAGTTCACGGCGTCGTACCACTCCTGGTCGCCATCGAGGACTCCCGGAGCCAGCGGCTCCTTGGACATGATGTCGTCGAGGATGACGAGCGACTCGGGGCCGCCCTCCTCGTCCGGCCATGCCGAGCGGATCCCGGCCAGCTGCGACCGGTCGGAGGTCCAGCCGTCGCAGCGACCGGAGATGAAGGCCTCCTGCAGCTGCGGGTTCTCGGCGAACGTCACCGGCTCGATGTCCACGCCCACCTGCGCCGCGTAGTCGGCGAGGTTGAGCTCGGTCGTGGTCCCGGTCGTGACGCAGACGGAGGTCCCGTCCATCTCGTCCACCGCGTTGAACTCACCCTCGCGGACCATCATCGCCTGGCCGTCGTAGAAGTTGACGTGGGCGAAGGCCACGCCCTCGGAGCCGTCGCGGCTCGAGGTCCAGGTCGTGTTGCGCACGAGGACGTCGTACTCGCCCGCGCGGAGGGCGTTGAACCGCTCCTCCGCGTCGACCGGGAAGAGCTCGATCATCCCCTCCACATCGGGGGTGTTGAACACGGCCGCGGCGATCGCGGTGCAGAAATCGACGTCGAACCCCTCGATCTCACCCCCCGAGGTCTCGAAGCCGAACCCGGGCACGGTGTTGTTCACGCCGCACCGGAGCATCCCCCGCTCCCTGATCTCCTGCAGCAGGCCTCCCTCCTGCTGAGCCTGCGGCTCCTCCTCGTCGGTGGCCTCGGGGGCGTCCTCTCCCCTCTGACAGGCGGCCGCGAGTAGCGCGACGACGGCTACGAGCGCGCCGAGCCTCGCCAAGGTGCCCCTTCGCATCTCTGCCTCCCTTCTTCCGGCGGGCCGAGGGCCCCGAGGCACGGGGCCCTGGGCGTACGCGGGCGAGCATATCCCCTTCGACGGGGGCGGGCGAGTTGAGCGGAGGCCGCCCTCCTTGCTCTCCTAATGGCGGAAATGCCGGACCCCGGTGAGCACCATCGCCATACCGTGCTCGTCGGCCGCCGCCACGACCTCCTCGTCGCGGACCGATCCCCCGGGCTGGATCGCGGCCGTCACCCCTGCCGCTGCGGCCGCGTCGATCCCGTCCCGGAACGGGAAGAAGGCGTCGGAGGCCAGGACCGAGCCCATCGCGCGGTCGCCGGCCTTCCGGCGCGCGAGCTCCACGCTGTCCACGCGGCTCATCTGCCCCGCGCCCACCCCCAGGGTGGCCCGACCCCGCGCCAGGACGATCGCGTTCGACTTCACCCGGGCGGCCACGCGCCAGGCGAACAGGAGCCCTTCCCACTCCTCCTCGGTCGGGGACCGACGCGTCGCGACCCGCATCGCATCCCTGAGCTCGCGGACCGCGTCGGCGTCCTGGACCAGCGCCCCGCCTTCGATCGGCCGGAGCTCCAGCCCCCCCGGCGCGGGGGGCGGCGCGAGCACGACGCGCAGGCTCTTGCGCCCCGCGAGGAGCTGGCGTGCCTCCGACGAGAAGCCGGGGGCCACCACGACTTCGGTGAAGACCTCCTCCATCGCGCGCGCGGCGGCCTCGTCCACCTCGCGGTTGAAGGCCACGATGCCCCCGAACGCGGACACGGGATCGGACGCGAGCGCGTCCCGGTAGCAGTCCGCGAGGTCCCCGGTGGCCGCCGCGCCGCAGGGGTTGTGATGCTTCACGATGACGCAGGCGGGCTCCTCGAACGAGCTTGCCAGCGCCCGGGCCGCCTCCGCGTCGAGCCAGTTGTTGTAGGACATCTCCTTGCCCTGGAGCACCTCGGCTCCGCCCAGCGGACCGTCCGAGAGCGCCGCCCGGTAGAGGCCGGCCCGCTGATGCGGGTTCTCGCCGTAGCGGAGCGGGGACGCGAGCTCGAAGCCCGGGGCCAGGACACGGGGCAGCAGCTCTCCTTCCCCGGCCCAGGACCCGAACCACGCGGCGATCGCGGCGTCGTAGAGGGCCACGTGCCGGAAGGCCTCCTCCGCCAGCGAGGCGCGCAGCCGCTCGGGAAGCCCCCCGCCCTCGACCGCCGCCAGCAGCTCCCCGTAGCGCTCGGGGTCCACGACCACGCCGATCGAGCCGAAGTTCTTGGCGGCGGCCCGCACCAGTGTGGGGCCTCCGATGTCGATCTGCTCCACGACCTCGTCCCGGTCGGCCCCCGAGCGCACCGTCCGCTCGAACGGGTAGAGGTTGACGACGACGAGGTCGAACGGCTTGATGCCCGCCTCCTCGAGCTGGCGCAGGTGCTCCTCGTCCCGCTTGTCCGCCAGGATGCCCGCGTGGATCGCCGGGTGGAGGGTCTTCACCCGGCCCCCGAGCATCTCCGGGAACCCGGTCACCTCGGCGACGGAGGTCACCGGCACGCCCTCTTCCTGGAGGGCCCGGGCGGTGGAGCCGGTGGAGACGATCGTCACGCCCTCCTCGACGAGGCCGCGGCCCAGCGCGATCAGCCCCTCTTTGTCGGCCACCGAGACGAGCGCTCGCCGAACGGGGAGGAGGTCGCTCAAGCCTCGCCCTCGATGCGCACGCGGCGCCCCTCGACCCGGACCCGCCCCTCGAGCCACCACCGCACCGCCAGCGGGTAGACGCGGTGCTCGACGTCCTTGATGCGCGCGTGGAGCGACTCGGGGTCGTCGTCCTCGCGGACGGGCACCGGCTCCTGGAGGACGATCGGCCCGTGGTCCACCTCCTCGTCCACGACGTGCACGGTCACGCCGGTGACCTTCGCTCCCCACTTCAGCGCATCGCGCGGGGCGTGGGCTCCGGGGAAGGCCGGGAGCAGGGAGGGATGGACGTTGAGCATCCGCCCCTCGAAGGACCGGACCAGGGTGGGGCCGAGGACGCGCATGAAGCCGGCGAGGCACACGAGGTCGATGCCCTCGGAGACGAGGAGGTCCTGGAGCGCGGCGTCGTAGGCGGTCCGCTCGTCGTGGATCGCGGGATCGAGGTGCACGGCCTTCACACCGGCGGCCGCGGCCCGGTCGAGCGCGCCCGCGTCGCCCCGGTCGCTCACGACGAGGGACACCCGCGGACCAACGACCGGATCGTCCAGCAGCGCCTGGAGGTTGGTCCCGGAGCCCGACGCCAGGACCGCGAGCCGAGCGTTCACCGGGCGCAAACTACCATATGGGCGTGAGCGCCAGCGCTTGCTCCGTCCACCCGGACGTCCCGGCCCGGGAGACCTGCGGAAGGTGCGGTCGGGCCGCGTGCCTGGGCTGCGCCGTCCCCGTCCGGGGGGAGGTGCGCTGCATGGACTGCGTGGGCGAGGAGCTGGGCGAGCCGATCGAGGCGGCCCCTCCACCTCGATCGGTCCGGTTCCGGGACCTCCCCGCCGGCCTCCTCTTCCTCGCCGCCGTCCTCGTCTCGCTCCTGCCCTGGGATCGGCAGGGGTCGCACGCAGGGTTCCTCTCGGCGTGGACGCCGGTCCCCGAGCCGTGGCCGTTCGTGGCAGGCGTGCTGCTCCTCCTGGCCACGGTGGCATCGCTCCGCGGGCGGCAGGGCCGACTCCGCGCCGTCCACATCGCGCTGGGAGCCCTGGCCGTCCTGGCGACGATCCTCGCCCTCCCCGCCCCCGAGCTGTCGACGCGCGGGCCGGTGCCGATCGTCGTCCTCGGCCTGGCCGTGGCCGCCACGCTGACGGGCGCGGTACGGGCCACCGCGGCGTTCTGGCAGCGTCCTTGACTCGCCTCAGCCGGGTCACGAGAATCACGCGAGAGAACCCACCGTCCCGGGGGAGACCGAGAAAGGAGACCGCATGGCGCAGCAGGGGTTCGACATCTCGAGGCTCACGATGGGTCAGAAGACCCTCTTGATCACCGGCCTCGTCTTCCTCGTCACGCTCTTCTTCCCGTGGGAGAGCTTCGATGTGGGCGGCCTGCCGGGGTTCGACCTCCCGGGCGTGAACATCTCCGGCTGGAACGGGATCGGGGTCCTCGCCGGGATCCTCGCCATCCTGCTCCTGGTCTGGGAGCTCATGCTGATGGCCGGCGTCAACCTGAACCTGAACGTGTCCGAGGCGCTGATCAGCGCCGGGCTCGCCGCCGCCACGGTCCTGTTCGGGCTGATCCGCTTCATCATCGCGCTCACCCGGAGCGGCTACGGGATCGCCTGGGGCGCATGGGTCGGGCTGATCGTGCTCCTGGCCATGGCCTACGGGGCCTGGGTCCGGTTCAATGAGAGCAAGGCGATGGGGATGCCCCCACCGGCTCCCCCCGCAGCGTAGAGAGGGCATGCGAGAGGGCCCGGGGCCACAGGCCCCGGGCCCTCTCGCATGCCCGGCTCAGGCCGGGGCGGGCCCCTCCTCTTCCCCCTCGTCGTCATCCACCTCCTCGGAGGGTCCGGGCTCGGGCTCGTCGCCCGGCCACGGCCGCGGCTCGAAGTCCGCCGGGTCGCTCCACGGCGGGGCCTCGGAGGGGGGCTCGGCGTCCCGCTCCGGAGCCGTCCACCCGGGCGTCTGCGGCGGCCCCTGCTCACCCGTCGGCTCCTCCTGATCGGGCTCGGGAGCCGAGCCGCCCCCCGGCTCCTCCGGCCCGGCGGGCGCCTCGCCCTCGGCTGGAGGTTCGGGCTCGGGCGCCCGCCACTGCGCCTGCGGGGTCGTGAACTCGAAGGCGGGGGGCTCACCGGAGGCGTGCTCCGTGGGAGCCTGGAGCGGCGCGCTCGCTTCCTCCTCCTCGGCCAGGGCCCCCTGCTCCGGCTCCGGCGCCGGTCCGGCCTCAGGCTCGGGCTCGGGCTCGGGCCGCACGGCCGCACGCGGAGCCGCGAGGCCCTCGAACCCGGTCCCCGTCGCCGGCTGCTGCGGCAGCTCCTGCGTGGCCTCCGGCCCCTCCCCCGGGGGCGCGGGCGCCGGCGCCGGGCGCCGATCGATGGGGAAGGGCGCCTCGGCCCCAGACCCCGTGGCCCCCCCGATGGCCCCGGCCACCACGCCCCAGGCCAGGCCCAAGAGTCCACCGAGCAGCAGCCCGGGACCCATCCGGACGAGCCCGTCCTGACCAGCCTGGACCGAGGTGTTCACCGTGATCCCCGCGAGGGCCAGGGCCCCGAAGAAGGCGATGGCGAAGAGCACCCCCGAGCCGGCGCCGATGAGCGCGCCCTGGCCCGCGGAGACGACGTGGGCTCGCCGGGCGGCCATCCTCCCGCCGATGACCAGCGCGATCAGGGTCAGCACGATGAAGGCGAAGTACTCGATCGGCGCTACTTCGGTCGAGACCTGAGGCGTCCCCCCCACGAGGGAGCCGCCCGCCAACTGGAGCCCCAGATCGGTCGGGAACTCGAGCAGGGAGGCGATGCGCACCGCGTCCGCGCCCAGCAGATCGCCGGCCACGATGCTGCCTCCCATCCCCAGGGTGATGCCCCACAGCGCGAGGTTCGGCACGGCGGCGATCGTCGCCAGCAGCAGGACGAGGCCCGATCGCCCGCTCCCCACCGTCTCGAAGTACGACGCGGTCAGGTCGGGGTTGATCGCCCCCAGGATCAGGAGCCCGACGAACCCGGCCACGAGGAGGGCCAGGAGCATCCTCCACGCGCCCGAGACCATGGCCCCCAGCCTCCCCGGCGTCCCTGCAGCGGCGTCGCGACGAGCGGCGCCGTACCCTCCCAGACCCCCGGCCACGACCGCGATCCCGAGGGGCCACAGGAGCGCCGAGAGAAGCGGCGCCGACACCTCCACGGCGCCAGCGGACCCGAAGAAGGAGGCGAGCTGTGGACCGAGGTCGAGCTCGAATCGGACCACGAGCGACAGCAGCGCCGCCAGCACCGCGTAGGGGACTGCCACGAACGCCCCCTGGAGGATCCGCGCTCCGGTCGAGCCGCCACCCTCCTCGGCGGCGCGACGGCCCGCCCGGTACAGCAGGACGAGCGCCAGCAGGGTTCCCAGCAGGAGGGCCGCCCAGATCGTGAACGAGAGATCGATCGGGCCCAGCGGCAGGCCGCCCTGGGTGGCCCCCGCTCCGGGGACGGCCGACGGATCGAACGTGGGGAGCTCCGTGCGCAGGCCCACGTGATGGAAGGAGAAGAAGATGACGCCACCGACCTTCGCCACCTCAGCCACGTCGGCATCGCTCGTGAAGAAGGCGGCGAACGCGATCACGGCGGACAGGAGCAGCATCACGAGGAATACCAGGGCCCCAAGGAGGAGCGCGCGCATGATCCCGGCGCTGAGCCTGGGCTCTCCGGTCACCGCGCGGGGCATCGGCTCGGGTCCGTCGCCGGCGGGCGGTGGTGGTGCGGGCGTCTCGCTGGGCGGGGGGGTAGGTGGGGGTGGAGACGGAGCCACCTGCTCCGCACCGGGCGGACGCTCGGTGGGGGGAGGCGGGGGCGGGGGCTCGGTCGAGGGCGCCGGGGGTCCCCCCGGGCCCTCCTGCGAGTCGACGGGCTCGGCCGGGGCCTGCGCCACGGGCTGGGCGGCTCCGCAGTTGGGGCAGAAGCGAGCTCCCTCGGGTACGGGCTGGTTGCACGACGGACAGGTCACGATGTCCCCCTCAGGTCGGCGGGCCGCCCATCAGTATGCCCCGATGCCCGGACGGGTGGTGGGAAGTCAGCTTCGGATCGAGGCCACGATCTGGGCCACCTCGGTGGGGTTCCTCCCCACCGGCACCCCCGCCTCCTCGAACGCCTCGGCCTTGGCCTTGGCCGTCCCCTTCGAGCCGGTGATGATCGCGCCCGCGTGCCCCATCCGCTTCCCCGGCGGGGCCGTGAACCCCGCCACGTAGCCCACGACGGGCTTCGAGACGTGCTCCGCGATGTGAGCGGCGGCCTTCTCCTCGTCGTCGCCCCCGATCTCGCCGATCACGACGATGGCCTCGGTCTCGGGGTCGGCCTCGAAGAGCTCCAGCGCGTCCACGAACCCCGTGCCGATGATGGGGTCGCCGCCGATGCCGATGCAGGTGGACTGGCCGATGCCCTGCTGGGTCAGCTCGTTCATGATCTGGTAGGTCAGCGTTCCCGAGCGGGAGACGAGCCCCACGCCCCCCGCCTTCGTGATCTCGTGGGGGATGATCCCGATGTTCGCCTTCCCCGGCGAGATGACGCCGGGGCAGTTCGGCCCCACCAGCCGGCAGTCCTTCCCCAGCATGTAGTTCCAGACCCTGGCCATGTCCTGGACCGGGATGCCCTCGGTGATGCACACGACGAGGTCGACGCCCGCGTCGGCGGCCTCCAGGATCGCGTCGGCCGCGAACCGGGCCGGGACGAATGTGAGCGAGGTGTTGGCCCCGGTCTCCTCGACCGCCTCCCGGACGCTGTCGAAGACGGGGATGCCGTCCACCGAATCGCCCCCCTTCCCGGGGGTGACGCCGGCCACGATGGGGGTCCCGTAGTCGCGGTTGCGGAGGGTGTGGAAGGCCCCCTCCTTGCCGGTGATGCCCTGAACGACAAGCCGGGTGTCCTCGGTGACGAGGACCGCCATCAGGAGCTCTCCTTCGCCGCCGCGACGGCCTTCTCGGCCGCCTCCAGCATCGTGGCCGCGGGGATGATCCGGTCGTGCTCCGCCTCCGCCAGCATCCTGCGGCCCTCCTCGGCGTTCGTCCCGTCGAGGCGGACCACGATGGGGACCTCGACCTCGATGCGCCCCAGGGCCTCGAGGATGCCCTGGGCCACGCGGTCGCCCCGGGTGATCCCCCCGAAGATGTTCACCAGAACCGAGCGCACGGCAGGGTCCGAGAGGATCACCTCCAGCGACGCGGCCATCACGTCCGCCCCGGCCCCACCGCCCGCGTCCAGGAAGTTGGCCGCGGACCCCCCGGCCTGGTCCACCACGTCGAGAGTGGACATCACCAGGCCGGCGCCGTTCCCGATGATCCCCACCTCTCCGTCGAGCTTCACGTACTGGAGGCCGAGCTCCTTGGCCCTGGCCTCGACGGGGTCGAGGACGAAGTCCTTGGCCAGCTCCGCGAGGTCCGGGTGGCGGAACAGCGCGTTGTCGTCGAGGGTCACCTTGGCGTCGAGGGCCACCACGGCCCCGTCCGTGAGGAGGGCCAGCGGGTTGACCTCCACGAGCGTGGCGTCCGCGGCGGTCAGCACCCCGTAGAGCTTGCCGAGGATGTCGGCGCTCCCCTTCCTCGCGGCCTCAGGGAAGTGCCCCACGAGGTAGCGCGTCTGGTACGGCATCAGCCCGAGCACGGGATCGATCTCGGAGCGGCGGATCGCGTCGGGCTTCTCCTTGGCGATGTCCTCGATCTCCATCCCCCCCTCGTTCGAGGTCATCGCCAGGTACCGGCGAGACGACCGATCAAGCGTGATCGCCATGTAGTACTGCGTCTCGATGTCGACGAGCCGCTCCACGAGGACGCGGGTGACCCGCGTGCCGCGGAAACCCTCCTCGAGCATGCGGCGGGCGGCCTCCTCGGCCTCGTCTGCGCCGGTGACCAGCGCGATACCTCCGGCCTTGCCTCGTCCCCCGACCTGGACCTGCACCTTCACCGCCACGGCGCCCCCGTAGCGCTCAGCGATCGACCGGGCCTCCTCGGGCGCGGTGGCGATCTCGCCGTCCACGAGGGCGATGTCGTGGGCTCCGAACAGGTCCTTGCCCTGATGCTCGTACAGGTCCACCTAGGAGGTCTCCTCCCCGGCCCCCAACCGCTCCTCGAGCCACTCCACGATCGACGACGTCGGTGCCCCTGGCGTGAACACTCGCTCGATCCCCGCCTCCTGGAGGGCGGAGACGTCCTCCTTGGGGATGATCCCGCCGCCGAAGACCACCACGTCGTCGGCGCCCCGCTCGCGGAGGGCCGCCGCCACCTTGGGAAAGAGGGTCATGTGGGCGCCCGAGTGGATCGAGAGGCCCACCGCGTCGACGTCCTCCTGGATCGCGGCCTCGACGATCTGCTCGGGCGTCTGGTGGAGGCCGGTGTAGATCACCTCGTACCCGGCGTCGCGAAGGGCCCGGGCGACGACCTTCGCCCCCCGGTCGTGCCCGTCGAGGCCGGGCTTCGCGATGAGGATCCGGTGCTTCCCGGGCATGCGTTTCCCCTCTGGCCTCCGGAGACGCGGCCAACTATAGCGGATGGCCGCGGGCGGCCGCCGCCCGTCCTGGGATGATGGGGGCATGGCCAGGCCGCGGATCCGCTTTCGCTCGCCCGGCGTGAAGCCGGGGCAGAAGATCGGACCCCTCGGGCCCTTCCGGGGACGGCTGGGGCTCCAGTGGGTGATCGCCCCGATCGTGCTGGGCGTGATCCTCCTGGCGGCCGGCTGGCTGTTCCTGCGGGGCCGGGAGCCGTCCCCCCCGTGGCGTCCAGTGACCGACGTCGCCTCGCTCCCGGTCGGCGACGGTCGCGAGACGGTGCCCGGCGTTTTCGTGGGGCGCCTGTCCGACGGGCGCGTGATCGCGGTGGCCGAGCGGGCGGGCTGCCCCCTCGAGCCGAGCGAGGACGGCTACGCGGACTGCGAGGGCGCCACCTACGGGCTCGACGGCCTCCCCAAGGACAGGGGGGACCCGCTCGACCTCGTCCCCGTCAGGATCCACGATGGGGTCCTCTACGCCGATCCCAGCCGGCGGGTCGTTCGCGGCCCCTGACGGAGCAGGGCGAGCAGATTAGACTGTGCCAGCCCACACGAACGAGGGAGGGACCCGCTCGTGACCGATCGGGTGCGGATCGAGCGTGCCGCGCCGCGCCTCGTCCGAGTCTCCGGCGAGCTGGACATGGCGTCTTCGCCGGAGCTGGCGGAGGTGCTCCGGGAGATCGCAGGAGCCGGAGAGGGCTCCCTGGTTCTCGACCTCTCCGATCTGTCCTTCATCGACTCGACCGGTCTCCGCGTGCTGATCGACGTCGCGGTGCAGCTGGGCGAGTCCGGCGACCTGATCCTTCGCAACCCCACGCGCCCCGTGATGGAGGTCCTGGAGATCGCCGGCGTGGCCGAGGCGGCCCCCAACTTCGTGGTGGAGGCCGACTGAGGCCTCAGCCCACCTTCTCCAGGGGGGCGTAGGCCAGAAGCAGCCGCTTCTCGCCCTCGTCCTCGAACATGATCGTCACCTCAGCGTCGCTCCCCCTGCCCGTCACGGCTACGACGACACCCTCGCCGAAGCGATCGTGCCGCACCGTGTCGCCCGCCACGACCTCGACCGTGTGGACCGGGGGGGGAAGCAGCTCTTCGCGAGGCGTCCTGCCCTCGCCCTCGACCTCGTGCACCAGCTCGGACGGGATCTCGGCCAGGAAGCGAGAAGGGGGGTTGTATGACGAGGCGCCGAACAGCGAGCGGCTCCAGGCGTGGGTCAGGTACAGACGGCGGCGGGCCCGGGTGATCCCGACGTAGGCCAGGCGGCGCTCCTCCTCGAGCTCGGCCGGGTCGGTCATCGACCGGTGATGCGGGAAGACGCCGTCCTCCATCCCAACGATGAAGACCACGTCGAACTCCAGGCCCTTCGCGGTGTGCAGCGTCATCAGGGTCACGCCGGTCTCGGTCTCGTCGTACTCGTCCTGCTCGGTGATGAGCGAGACCTGCTCCAGGAACTCGGGCACGCCCTGGTCCGGGAAGCGGGCGTCGAACTCGGCCCCCACCCCCACCAGCTCCTGGAGGTTCTCCTTGCGGCTCTCGGCCTCCACGGTCCGCTCGGCGTCGAGCGTGGCCCAGTACCCGGATTCCGTGTAGGCGGCCTCGACCACCCGCGCCACGCTGGCCCCCTCGTCCAGGAGGGAGCGCAGCGAGTCCATCACCTCGACGAAGCCCCGGAGGGCGCCGACCGCTCGGGGAGAGATGGTGGCGATCTCCTCGGCCCGGCGCGCGGCCTCCAGCACCGTGATCCCCTCGTCCCGGGCGAAGGCCTCGACCGCGGCCAGGGTCTGGTCCCCGATCCCTCGCTTCGGCGTGTTGATCACGCGGCGGGTGGCCACCACATCCTGGGGGTTCACCAGCGCCTTGAGGTAGGCCAGGACGTCCTTGATCTCGCGGCGCTCGTAGAAGCGGAGCCCCCCCACGACCTTGTACAGGATCCCCGATTTCATCAGCACGTCCTCGAGGACCCGGGACTGGGCGTTGGTACGGTAGAAGATCGCGACGTCCGAGTAGCGGAACCCCTCCTCCTCCACGAGGCGCTCGATCTCCTGCGCCACGTACCATGCCTCCTCGTGCTCGTCCTCGGCCCGGTAGCGCACGAGGGGATCGCCCCCACCGGCGTCGGTCCAGAGGTTCTTTGGCTTCCGCTGGACGTTGTGGTCGATCAGCGCGTTCGCCACCTCCAGGATCGTCCGCGTCGATCGGTAGTTCTGGTCGAGGACGAACTCGGCAGCGTCGGGGTGGTCGTGCTCGAAGTCGAGGAGGTTCTGGATCGTCGCGCCGCGCCACGAGTAGATCCCCTGGTCCGCATCGCCCACCACGCAGACGTTGCGGTACCGGGACGCGAGCAGGTTCACGAGATGGTACTGGGGGCGGTTCGTGTCCTGGTACTCGTCCACGAGGATGTAGCGGAACCGCTCCTGGTAATGGGCGAGGACCTCGGGGTGCTCGCGGAACAGCCGCACCGTCCGGAGGATCAGGTCGTCGAAGTCGAGGGCTCCAGCCTCCTGCAGCCGCCGCTGGTACTCGGCGTAGACCTCGGCCACCTGCTTCTCGTACCAGTTGCCGGCCCGCGCCGCCGCATCCGACGGCGAGAGCATCACATCCTTCAGCCGTCCGATCGCCGCCGCGATGGCGCGGGGCGGGAAGCGCTTCTCATCGATCCCCAGGTCCCCCGAGGCCATCTTCACCACCCGCTCGGTGTCGGCCGCGTCGTAGATCGTGAAGCTCGAAGGGAGCCCCAGCAGCTCGTGCTCCCTTCGCAGGATCCGGGCGCACGTGGAGTGAAAGGTGAGGATCCACATCCGTCGAGCCACCGAGGCGCCGACGAGCTCCTCGACCCGCTCGGCCATCTCGCCCGCGGCCTTGTTGGTGAAGGTGATCGCCAGGATGGCCCCGGGAGGGACGCCCAGCTCCTTGATCAGGTAGGCGATGCGGTGGGTGAGGATCCGCGTCTTCCCCGAGCCCGCCCCGGCCACGATGAGCACCGGCCCCTCCGTGTGCAGGACGGCCTCGCGCTGAACGGGGTTCAGCGGGGCCAGGATCGCCGAGTCCACGTCGCGATTATAGGTCCGCCCTCCGTCCCCTCCTCGCGACCACACTGGCGCCGCGTGGCGGCGAGGCGTTCCTGGACGCGGAGGGCTCGCGGGCCCTCCACGGCCGGCGCAGTCGTCGTGGGGGTGGCCTCGGGCTTCCTCGCGGGGCTCTTCGGGGTCGGCGGGGGCATCCTCATCGTCCCGGGGCTGGTGTTCCTGGGGATGCGACAGCGACCGGCCCACGGGACCTCGCTCGCCGCGATCATCCCGATCGCGGCCTCCGGGATCGTGGGCTTCTGGATCGAGGGGTCTGTGGACTGGCCGGTCGCGGCCGTGATCACCGTGGGGGCCGCCACGGGCGCGTTCCTCGGGACGATCGCCCTCCAGCGGCTGGAGGGTCGCGCGCTGCGGCTGGGGTTCGCCCTGCTGCTGCTGGCCACGGCCGCGCGCCTCTTCCTGGAGGTTCCGGACCGGGCCGGGAGGGCCGATCTCGACGTGCCCTTCATCGTGGGCCTGCTGCTCGTGGGCCTGTTCGCCGGCGTTGTCGCCGGCCTGTTCGGGGTGGGAGGCGGCGTGGTGATCGTGCCAGCCCTCGTGATCCTCTTCTCCATCCCCGACACCGTGGCCAAGGGCACCTCGCTCGTGGTGATCCTGCCCGCCGCGCTCGTGGGGACGGCTCGGAACCTCCGCTACGGGAACCTGGACGTGGCCGCCTCCTTGGCCGTCGGGCTGAGCGGCGTGGTCACGGCCTTCCTCTCGTCGAAACTCGCGATCCGGATGGACCCGCGCCTCTCGGTGGTCCTGTTCGCCGGGCTGCTCGTGGCGGTGACGATCCGCCTCCTCCTCGTGGAGCGCCAGCGGACGATCGCGAGGAGGGAAGGACGGTGGCCGCCGCCCGAGGAGGAGGCCGGGCTGCCCGAGGCCTGAGGTCACCCCGCGGCCGAGCCTGACCCAGTCCTCATCAAAGGCCTGGCCCGATCACTCCCACTCGATCGTGCCGGGGGGCTTGGACGTGACGTCGTAGGCCACCCGGTTCACCCCGGGCACCTCGCGGACGATCCGCGTCGAGATCTTCTCCAGGACGTCGTGCGGGAGCCGGGCCCAGTCGGCGGTCATCGCGTCCTCGGAGGTGACCGCGCGCAGCACCACGGGACGCTCGTAGGTCCTGCCGTCGCCCATGACGCCCACCGACCGGACGTCGAGCAGGATTGCGAAGGCTTGCCAGATCTCCCGCTCCAGGCCGGCCCGCCCCATCTCCTCGCGTACGATCGCGTCCGCGGCCCGCACGAGCGCGAGGCGGTCGCGCGTCACTTCCCCCACCACCCGAACCGCCAGGCCCGGCCCGGGGAACGGCTGACGGTGGACGACCTCCTCGGGAAGCCCCAGCTCGGCGCCGATCACGCGCACCTCGTCCTTGAAGAGGTCCCGGAGAGGCTCCACGAGCTCGAGGTCCATACGCTCCGGAAGCCCGCCCACGTTATGGTGCGTCTTGATCGTGGCGGCCGTGCTCGAGCCCGACTCGATCACGTCCGGGTAGAGGGTCCCCTGGACCAGGAACCGCGCCCCCCGATGCTCCCGGGACACCTCCTCGAAGACGCGGATGAACTCCTCGCCGATGCGCCGGCGCTTCTCCTCGGGGTCGGCCACACCCTCCAGCCGCGCCAGGAACCGGTCCTCGGCCTTCACGTGCACGAGGGGAACCCCGAAGTGGCGGGAGAACGCCTCCTCCACCTGTTCGGGCTCGTGCTCGCGCAGAAGACCGGTGTCCACGAAGACGCACGTGAGCCGGTCACCGATCGCCCGGTGGACGAGGAGGGCGGCCACGGCCGAGTCCACCCCACCCGAGAGCGCGCACATCGCCTCGGCCTCGCCCACCTGCTCGCGCACCCGCTCCACGGCGCGCTCGATCACGTTCACCGGCGTCCAGTCCGGGAGCAGCCCGCATGCGTCGTACAGGAACCGCTTCAGGAGATCGGGGCCGTGCGGCGTGTGCGAGACCTCCGGATGGAACTGCACACCGTACAGCCCTCGCTCAGGGTCCTCGAATGCGGCCGCGGGTGTGACCTCGGTCCGCGCCGTGACCCGGAAGCCCTCAGGCGGGGCCACCACGGTGTCGCTGTGCGACATCCACACCGACTGCTCGACCGGCGCCTCGCGGAAGAGGACACCCGGCTCGAGCACGCGTAGCTCGGTCTTACCGTACTCGCGCGCGCCGGTGGCTTCGACCAAGCCGTCCAGGGCTTGGGTCATGGCCTGCTGGCCGTAGCAGATTCCCAGCACCGGCACGCCCGCCTCGAGCAGGTGGGGGTTGAGCACCGGCGCACCCTCCTCGTACACGGAGGCGGGCCCACCCGACAGCACGATGCCCGCCGGTCGACGCCGAGCCACCTCCTCGAGGGTGGCGTCGTGGGGGACGATCTCCGAGTAGACGTAGCACTCCCTGATCCGTCGGGCGATGAGCTGTGCGTACTGCGCCCCGAAGTCGACGACGAGGACCGGTCGAGGCTCTGAGACGTCCAGGGGCACCGTGCCGCGACCGTACCACTGGGTCCACACCGCTTCAACGCCCGTTCTGCATCCGGCGCAGGACGTGCGTCCTTCGGTCGTCCGGCCCACCGGCGTGGGGCGGACGGGGCAGACCCGGAAACCCCCCATCGCGCGACTGGCCCGCTGCGGCCCCGAGCCCCACGATCGAGGTCGGATGAACGCACGCGGACGCGACCGGGGACGCGCGGGCTATGCGCCCTCGCCGACGCCCGAGATCCTCCTGCCGGAGCTCCCGGTCCACACCTACCTGCACTGGTGCGACCTGGTGAGGCAAGTCGCGGTCGACCGGGGGCACGCCACCGACGACGTCCTCGACGCGATCGAGCGCCAGGCCCGCGAGGCCGCGCGGACCCATCGCCTCAGCCTCCGCCCTCGTCTCTCTCTCGGAGCCGAGACGATCGCCGCCGCCCGCGAGCGGATCGGCCGATCGCTCACCCGGGCGCTGGACGACCACGACTCCGACGCCGAGGAGCTGGAGGAGCCCACGCTGGAGATCATGCTGGTTCTGTCGCGGGAGGAGCCGGAAGGACGCCCTGGGTCCCCCTCCCGGACCTCCGCCAACCGGGAGACGGGTTCGATCCGCGTGCTGATCGCCGACGACGACCCCAGGGTTCGCAAGGTGCTTGCGACGACCCTCGAAGCCGACGAGATCGAGGTGGCCGGGGTCGCCGCCGACGCGGAGGAGGCGATCCGGTTCGCGGCGGCCGAGCGTCCCGACGTCGCCCTGCTCGACGTGCGGATGCCCGGCGGCGGCGGAGGCGCGGCGGCGCGAGGCATCGCCGCTCTCTCGCCCGAGACCACGATCGTGGCCCACTCGGCCCTCGAGGACCGACAGCCGATCCTGGACATGCTGCGATCGGGGGCGGTCGGCTACCTGCTCAAGGGGATGGACCCGCAGGACCTCGCCAGCGCGATGCGGAGCGCCGCTCGCGGGGAGCCCCTTATCGCCGCCGAGCTGGTGGGGCACGTGGTGGACGAGCTCTCGCAGCGCGTGCGGTCGGAGGCCAGGATGGATGGCGTCCGGGAGAATCGGGCCCGTCGGATCAGGCGGTTCGCCGCGGGGCGGGGGATGCGGATGGTGGGCCAGCCGATCTACGAGCTGGGGAGCGGCCTCCCCGTGGGTATCGAGGCCCTGGCGCGGTTCGACTCGCCTCCCCACGACCCCGAGCCCTGGTTCCGGGAGGCCTGGGACCTGGGGCTCGGCCCGGAGCTTGAGCTGGCGGCGCTGCAGCGCGCCGTCGCCGCCCTCCCCTCGTTCCCCGAGGAGGTGTATCTGGCGGTCAACCTCTCCCCGGACACGCTGCTGTCGAAGGGGTTCCTCGAGGCGAAGAGCGATCTCCCGTGGCAGCGGATCGTCGTGGAGGTGACCGAGCACGTGCCGATCGCGGACTACGAGCGCTTCCGAGAGCCGGTGGCGGACCTGCGGAGGAGGGGCGCTCGGATCGCGGTAGACGACGCGGGAGCGGGGTTCGCCTCGTTCCATCACGTCGTGGAGCTCTCGCCCGACCTGATCAAGCTCGATCGGAGGCTCACGCTGACGATCGCCGGGGACGAGCGGCGGCGGGCGCTGGCCCGAGCGCTGGTCGCGTTCGCCGAGGAGGTGGGGACGTCCGTGGTGGCGGAAGGGATCGAGACGGGAGAGACGCTTCGGATCCTCCGGCGGTTCGGCGTGGGCTTCGGCCAGGGGCACTTCCTGGCCATGCCGTCCTCGGGCGCGCTCCGGCCGGCGGCCCTCGACCTCGCCCTCAGGCCCGCGCCGGCGCGGATCGTGTCGGATGCGGCTCCGAGACGGCGTCCCCCGACGTGGTGAGGCGCGGATCTCACCCGTCCGACCGACTGTACCGCTGAGGTCCCGGCCGCCGATGGAGGAGAGCAAGGGGGTTCACATGGACGCCAAGCCCGTTCAGCTTCCCGAGCTCGCCACGAAAGCCTACGGCATCTGGGCCGACCGCATGCTGCGGAGCCTTCCCCCGTCCTCCCGGCGCGGCCGCATCCCGACCATCGCCGGCGGGATCCTCGACCAGATCGCCGCCCAGGCCTCGAGCGCGGCCGGCCGTGGCCGGCGTATCACCCCCGAGATCTCGGTCCCCCTGGAGCTCGTGGACGGAATCGTCCGCCAGCTGCAGCGACTCAGCGCCCTCACACCGCGGAAGGACGCCTCCCCCGACCTCGAGGAGGTGGGCTGGCTGATCGAGCTCGCCCTCCGCCGGGCCGCGCGGGCCCCGGCCGCGCGGCCGGTCTCCCGGCCCCCCCAGGAGCCGCAAGCCCCGGAGCTCACGCCCGAGGAGGATGGTCCGCCGGTCGAGCCCGCGATCGAGGAGTCGCCCGCGCCCGCCGTCGAGGCGCAGCAGGTCGAGATCCCGAACGCCGTCGAGAAACCCGCGCCCGCCGTCGAGGCGCAGATCGACATCCCAAGCGCCGACCCGGGCCGGGATGTCCTCGTCGAGGACGAGTCCGAGATGGTCGAGATCGACGCCGGGCCGGACGTCCTCGTGGAGCCGGAGACCCCGGGCGAGGAGGAGCTCGTCGCCGCAGGGATCGAGGGATCGCCGAACCCGATCCGGGTCCTCCTGGTCGACGACGACCCCCGCACGCTCGCCATGCTGGGGATGGCCCTCAAGGGTGAGCATGACATCGAGGTCGCCGGCCTCGCCCCCGACGTCTCCAAGGCGATCGAGGCGGCGCGCGCCTCTCAGCCGGACGTCGCCGTGGTGGACGTGCGCATGCCGCGGGGCGGCGGTCCCCGCGCCGCGCGCGGCATCCTGGCCCTCTCCCCCGCGACGAGGATCCTCGCGTACTCGGCGCTCGACGAACGCAGGGCGGTGCTGTCGATGCTCGAGGCCGGCGCCGTCGGCTACCTGGTGAAGGGCGGGCCGCAGGAAGAGGTGGCCGCCGCGATCCGCAAGGCGATGATGGGCGAGCGTCCGATGTCGGAGGAGGTGGCCGACGAGGTGATGAAAGCTCTCACCGAGCGGATCCGCCTGGAGGCCGACGACCGCGACTCGAGGGAGGGGCTGGAACGTCAGATCCGACGCTTCCTGGCCGGGCGGGACCTCCGCATGGCCTGGCAGCCGATCGTGCAGCTCTACTCCCGAGACGTCGTCGGGGCCGAGGCCCTCCCCCGGTTCGGGGGCGCCCCGAAGCGCACGCCCGAGGGATGGTTCCGCGAGGCGTGGAGGCTGGGGTTCGGCCCCGCGCTCGAGGGAACGGTCCTCGAGGCCGCCGCCGGCCGGCTGGAGCAGCTGCCCGAGGAGCTCTTCGTCGCGGTCAACCTCTCCCCTGGGTGCCTCGTGGAGCCGGGCTTCCTGGAGTCGATGGGCCACCTCCCCTGGGAGCGGATCATCGTGGAGGTGACCGAGCGGTCGTCGGTGGACGACTACGCGCAACTCCGGGCGGCGGCGCGGGAGATCCGCCGGCATGGGGGCCGGCTCGCGGTCGACGACGCAGGGGCCGCCTTCGCCAGCCTCCGGCACGTCGCCGAGATCGAGCCCGACCTGGTGAAGATGGACGCGCGGGTGTGCCGCAACATCCACATCGATGCGCGCATGCACGCGCTGGCCACCGCCCTGATCTCGTTCGCCCGTGAGCTGGGCGCCGAGATCGTGGCCGAAGGGATCGAGCACCGGGGGCAGCTGGACGCCCTCAAGGACATCGGCGTGGAGTTCGGTCAGGGCTCCTTCTTCACCGGGGTGGAAGACTCGAAGGAGGTCCAGGTCCGGGTCCCCAGGAAGCGCCGCGCTCGGCGCTGACGCTTCAAGCTCCCTGGCCGACCCCCTGCTGGCGCTGGTAGAGCTTCCCTTCCGTGGCGACCGAGGGGGCGATCATCACCTCGGCCTTCTGGAACTCCCGGATGTTCAGGTAGCCGGTGGTGGCCATCGACATCCGGAGCGCCCCGAAGAGGTTGAGGGAGCCGTCGTTCTCGTGGGCCGGGCCCACGAGGATCTCCTCCAGCGTTCCGATCTGCCGGGTCTGCACCCTGGTCCCTCGGGGCAGCGACGGGTGGAACGTGGCCATGCCCCAGTGGGAACCCTGCCCCGGCGCCTCGTGCGCCTTCGCCAGCGGCGACCCGATCATGACGGCGTCGGCCCCGCATGCGATGGCCTTGGCGATGTCGCCGCCGGTCCGCATCCCGCCGTCGGCGATCACGTGGACGTAGCGGCCCGTCTCGTGGAGGTGCTGC
Source organism: Actinomycetota bacterium (assembly GCA_036374295.1). GTDB lineage: Bacteria > Actinomycetota > UBA4738 > UBA4738 > CALAEC01 > DASUTW01. The sequence continues at coordinate 5,037 of DASUTZ010000109.1, read as the reverse complement.
ATCCTAGCGGCCGAGGCGTCGGCGATCGCCGTGGCCTGCGGGACGCCGATCCCGAGAACCTGGCGCGAGGTGCACGCAGCGCCCGGTCCCACCCCGACCAGGACGCCGACCGCGCCCGTCCGCATCAGGTGGAGCGCGGTCGAGTACGACGCGCACCCCCCGACGATCACCGGGATCTCGAACCTGGCGATGAACTCCTTGAGGTTGAGGGGCTCGCTCTGCGTGGAGACGTGCTCGGCGGAGACCACCGTCCCCTGGATCACGAGGATGTCGAGCTCGGCCTCGAGGACGAGGTGCGCGTACCGCGCCGTCCGCTGCGGCGTGAGCGAGGCGGCCGAGACGACCCCGCCCTCCTTGATCTCCTTGATCCGACGGACGATCAGCTCCTGCTTGACCGGCTCCTGATAGAGCTCCTGCATCCGGCGCGTCGCCTTCTCCGGGGGGAGGTTCGCCACCTCGTCGAAGAGCGGGTCGGGGTCCTCGTATCGCGTCTGCAGGCCCTCGAGGTTGAGGACGGCGAGGCCCCCCATGCGACCCACCTCGATCGCGGTGGCCGGAGAGACGACCGCGTCCATGGCGGAGGCCATGAGCGGGAGGGGGAACGTCCAGGCGTCGATCTCCCAGGAGATGTCGATGTCGTCGGGGTCCCGGGTCCTCCGCGAGGGGACGATCGTCACCTCGTCGAACCCGTACCCCCGCCGAGCCTGCTTCCCGATGCCGATCTCGATGTCCACGTTCCCCCCTCGGAGACGAAGACGCCCGGCCGATGAGCGCGGCCGGGTGTCGGGTCACATGCCCGCACGGTACCAGCGGCCCACCGCGACTTCAACGGACGGGCTCGGCGGGCACGATGCGGCCGGTGACCTCGCCGAAGCCGATCCGGCGCCGCCCCGCCTCGCACCACGCGCGCAGGACCACGGTGTCCCCGTCCTCGAGGAAGGTCCGCGCCACGCCGCCGGGCAGCTCGAGGGGACGCTTCCCCCCCTCCGTGAGCTCGATCAGGCTGCCCTGCGATCCGTGGTCGGCGCCGGAGATCGTCCCCGAGGCGAACAGGTCGCCCGGGCGGGCTACGGCTCCGTTCGACGTGGCGTGCGCGAGCTGCTGGGCGATCGTCCAGTAGAGGCCTCGGAGGTTGGTCCGGGATATCGTCGAGGGCGCGGCGGCGCCCTCGGCCCTCAGCGCCACCTCCAGCTCCACGTCGAGCCCCCAGGGCTCGTCCGTCCGCAAGTACGGGAGGGGCTCGGGATCCTGGGGCGGGGACGGGACCCTCCAGGGGGCCAGCGCGTCGAGCGTGACCACCCACGGCGAGATCGAGGTGGCGAACGACTTCCCCAGGAACGGCCCGAGGGGCTCATACTCCCAGCGCTGGAGGTCGCGGGCACTCCAGTCGTTGACGAGCACCAGCCCGAAGATGTGATCGGCCGCGCGCTGGATGGGGATCGGACGGCCCAGAGAGTTGCCCGGGCCGGTCACGAACCCCACCTCCAGCTCGAGGTCGAGGAGGCGCGAGGGTCTCCAGCCCGGCCCTGCCCTGCCGCCGGCCGGCGCCGTCTGCCCCACCGGCCTCCGGATGGGCGTCCCGCTCACCACCACGGTCCCCGACCGCCCGTGGTATCCGACGGGGAGGTGGCGCCAGTTGGGGAGCAGCGGATCACCCTCGGGACGGAACATCCGCCCGAGGTTGGTGGCGTGCTCGATCGACGAGTAGAAGTCGACGTAGTCCCCGGGGGCGAAGGGGAGGTGGAGCTCGACCTCGGAGAGTGGAACCAGGGCCCGCTCGGCGAGCCCCGCCTCCCCGATCCGGCGATCCCCCTCGACCAGCAGGCCCGAGAGGCGCCGGCGCACCGCGCGCCAGGTGGCGCGGCCCAGGCCGAGGAAGGGGTTGAGGGCGTTCGCGAGGAAGATCTCGGGCCGGAGCCGGGAGATCCCGTCGAGGAGGCCGCCCAGGGCGAGCTCCCCGAGATCCAGGACGTGCTCCCCGATGGCCACGCCCGCCCGCGCCGGGCCCACGCCCCTGGAGAAGACCCCGTAGGGAAGGTTCTGGATCGGGAAGTCCGAGCCCTCGGGAACCGGGACCCACGAGCGGAGGCCCGGGTCCACCGTCGGATCGTCGCTCATAGCACCCCGAGCTCGAGGAGGTCGTCAACGGGCTCCTGGAAGCTGCAGCTGCCGTAGGAGAAGAGGAGGGACCCCCGGGCATCCCGGACGGCCTCGGGTCCGGCGTCGAGGTCCCGCCACCGGAAGCGGTCCGCCGAGAGCTGGAAGGCGTTCGGGGTCTCCTCCGCCACGATCTCCTCCAGCCGATCGGGGCCGAGGTCGTGCTCGCGGGCCAGGACGGCGGCCCCGACGACGTTGACGAAGCCGTGCTGGACGAAGCCGGTCTCCTCGTCCACGTGCCGGAAGGGATGGTGCAGCCCCGCTGTGGCCTTGCACCTCAGCCCGAGCCGCCGACACCCGTCCAGGAACGCGGCCACGGCGGCCGGAGAGGGGACGTGGTCCTCGGTAGGGCCGCCGGTGCGCAGCTTCGCGCCGGCTGCGTGGCCGGCGATGGCCTCGAGGTCGTCGTCCAGCCCGGGCTCGGGGTCCACCTCCAGGAAGGGGAGGGCTCCCAGGTCGGCGCCCTCTACCCACTCCACCAGGTCGCCCACCGACTCGTGGTCCGTGACCGGCAGCTTCGTCTCCACGAGCTCGATCTGGACGCGGCCGCGCTCGACGTCGAGGAGGGCGGCCGTGGCCTCGAGGCCGACGTCGAGCGCGGCCGCGTCCAGCAGGACGCTGACCCGCCATCGATCGAGCAGCCCCAGGTGACCGGCCAGCTCCGAGAGCCTCCCCGCCGGACAGATGAACCTGCCCTGGATCCATGCGTGCGGGCCCCCCCGCGCCCCCGCGTGCTGGGCCGTCGCGGCATCCATCGACAGCGACGCGGGAGGGAAGAGCCCCGCGTCGTCGATCAGCTCGTGCAGGAAGGCTCGGCGAGCGTCGTCCGCCATGCGCAGGATTCTAGGCGCCCGTCAGCGCCCGGTGCTGGAGAAGTGCTGGTAGTCCCGGGTCGAGCTCCAGTCCCCGCCCCACGACCACCCGATCCGGGCAAACGTCCGCACCACCGGATCCCCCGCCCGGATGACCGCGGGGTGGTCCACCGACCGGTCGACGAAGCGGCGCCCCCGCCTGGGCAGCACGCGTCCCGAGGCGGTGACGTACGGGTTCTGGACCGGGTTGAGGTCGATCGCTCGCCCGTACGCATGCTCCGACCAGCTGGTGGAGCTCGTCGCCGTGCGGCAGTTGAACGCGGAGGTGTTGTTCGCCCGCATCGAGCGGCGGTCGCTGCCCCCGTACCGGTCCACGGGCCGCATCCGCTTGATCGGGTAGCCGACGCGGAACAAGCGCCGCATCACCCGGACCATGGGCCGGGCGTGCCTGCGACGCAGGACCAGTCGCCCGAGCCGCTCCTCCCCATCGAACCCCCAGTGCCGGACCGTGAGGAGCCTGAGCTGCCGGGGCGGCACCGGGCAGCCCGGCCCCCACGACCTTCCGAGGTCCGCTCGCCTCACCCGCTCGATCTCGAACCGGAAGCCGGAGGCCTGCGAGGCGAGACGGTCCTCGCCGGCGCGCGGACCCGCGGCGCTGGGCCGAGTCCTGCTCGAGGCGGCGAGGGTCGTGACGGCGGCGGCACGCTCGGGAGGGGGGCCCGACGCGCCGGCGATGGTCAGAGCGACCGCGAGGGAGGCCCACCGGAGGCCGTCCGATGGATGCACGGCCCCATCATGCCTCAGGACGAGAGGACCTCGGGAGAGGTCACGAGCCGCGTGCCGTCGGGCCGGAGCCAGGCCAGCTCGCTCGAGGGATGGCCCCGGAGCCTCCACCCCCCCTCGTGCAGCAGTCTGTGGTGCGCGTGGCACAGGAGCACGAGGTTGTCCAGGTCGGTGGGCCCGCCCCGCGCCCAGTGGTGGATGTGGTGGGCCTTCAGCCAGGCGCCGCGCTCGCACCCCGGGAACCGGCAGGCGCGGTCCCGGAAGCGGAGGAGCCGCCACAGCCGCGGGGGGATGGCCCGCATCCGCCTCCCGATCCCCACGGGGCGGCCGTCCGTCTCCAACACCCACTCGACCTTGGCGTGGCAGGCAAGCCTGCGGACGGCCTCCGCGGACAGCCGGACCCCGCTCTCGGTCTCGGCCAGATGCGGCCGCCCCGGCTCGGGGACCCGCGCCAGGAGCTCGGCCGCCGTGTGCACTACCAGCACCGGCGACGCCGCCTTGTCCGCGGGGGCCGCGGTGACGGACCCCACGAGCGCGTCGGCCAGCTTCGCCCCGACGGGATCCAAGGCGTCGCGGGGGGTCTCCATCCGCTCGGCCCGGCTCCCCAGCGCCGCCTGGAGCGCCGCCCCCTGCTCGGAGGCGAGCATCCCCTCGAGGTGGAGCAGTGGACGCTCGGGGTCCCAGTCCAACCGGAGGTACCGGCGGCGATGGAGCGAGTCCTCCTCCTCCCGCTCCAGGCTCTCGTGGCGCCGCACCTCCTGCCAGAGGCTCACGGGGCGCATCCGGGGAGCCCTCCGCGACCACGCCTCATCGGTCTCGGGCGTGGCGAACCTCGTGAGGGGACGGATCTGGTCCCATGAGATCCGTCGCTCCTCGTAGGCCTCCCGAATCGCGGGGAGCGAGCGAAGCGCCGAGGCCACCCGCACCATCTCGCGCGTGGTCGATCGGGCCAGGCCCCACCTCCCCGCGAGCCAGGCGGTCATCGAAGTGGCCCCGTCGCGCCGCCAGAGCCGTCGCTCCTCGATGGCAGCGATCCACGCGAGCCGCTCGGCGCAGGCGTCGACAGCCCTCCTGTGACACTCGTCCAGCATCGCCACCGGATCGGGGGCGGCTCGGTGCAGCAGCGCCGTCTCCATGGCCGCATCGTAGCAGGCGGGTCTGACATGAACCGCTCGTCAGACCCGCCCGAAACGCGGCGATCCTACCAGCGCGCGATCACCCGGCAGGGGCCGCCGGAGCCCTCCTCCCACGGGATCAGGCCGACGAAGACCGTGGCGCGGTTCGC
>DASUTZ010000108.1:0-8645 GCA_036374295.1 Actinomycetota bacterium | reverse complement strand
CGGGTCGTGTGAAGCGACCCGCGACCGCGCCGCGTCCTCAGGGCAGCGCCACGAAGTCGTCCAGGAAGTTCCGCGCCGAGGCCGTGTCGAGCCGGTAGGTCACGTTCGTGGCCCGGCACATCGAATCGCCCATCACGGTGATCCCGGCGACCACGTCCGTCTCCCCTGCCCCGGCCCCCAGGAAGTTCGGACCGCCCGAGTCCCCGAAGCACGTCCCCCCGTCGCCGGTCGAGGGGTTCTGCGACAGGTGGAGCCAGGCGTTCTTCAGCGAGCGGTACTCGGAGACCGCCCGCCACCGGGCACCGTCGAACGGGAACGACGGCGGTCCGCCGCCGAGAACCGCCTCGTGGACGCCGTAGCCCACCGCGGTGAACTTCTGGCGCTTCAGGCCGTTCTTCGCGGCGGCCTGGCCGAGCTGGTTGAGGGTCGGCAGGGAAGCAGGCTGGATGCCCTGCACCGGCTGATCCAGAACGACCACGGCGATGTCGTGGGTATCGGACACGCCGCCGGGCCCCGAGAACCCGTAGTCCGGGTGCGTGTGCAGCGTCCCCTGATGCAGGGTGGCCGGCGGGCTCGTGACGGGCTCCTCCAGCTCGCTGTCGAACGACACCCAGGCCGTCGACTGGCCGATCGACTCCAGGAACGCGGTGCAGTGCGACGCCGTGAGGAACACGTCAGGGGCGATCAGCGTGCCCGAGCAGATGATGATCTTGTCGCCGTCGAAGTCGCCGATCAGGGCCCCGACGTTCGGGTGGTCGTCCCCGTCGAGCTCGCCGTTCACGATGGCGCCGCCCGGCGACGCCAGGGCAAGGACGAGGACGACGGAGAGCATCGGGATCAGCTTCCGCATGAGCACACCTCCTCGGTCTCGAAGGCGGGCGCCGAGCATACCGCGGATGAAGGATTCAGCCCAGGTACGATGCCCGGCGCATCAGGCTCGGGTCCACGATCACGTTGAGGCACGCCGCCACGCCGCTGTCGAACGCCCTCCGGAGCGCCGGGCCGAGCTGGCTCGGATCGGTCACACGCTCACCGTAGCCGCCAAGACCCTCCACCATCCGCTCGTACCCCACCTCGGTGGAGAGGGTCGCCGCCGGAGCGTTCCCCTCGCCGTAGAGCGCCTCCTGAGCCACCTTGATCTGCCCCCAGGCGCCGTCATTCCCGATGATCCCCACGAACGGGATGTCCTGCCGGATGGCGCTCTCGTACTCCATCGCGTTGAGCCCGAACGAGCCGTCGCCGTAGATCACGGCGACCTGCGTGTCCGGCCTCGCCAGCTTCGCCGCGATGGCGAAGCTCGGTCCTACGCCGAGGCACCCGAAGGGCCCGGGGTCGAGCCAGTGGCCCGGCCGCCTCGCCTGCACGATCGAGGAGCTGATGCCGACGATGTCGCCGCCGTCGCCCACCACGGTGGCGTCCTCGTCGAGGAAGTCCCGGATCTCCCTCGCGAACCGCTGCGGGTGGATCGGGACCGCGTCGGAATCCATCCCGGCCCGGGCCTCCTCGTGCTTGGCCCGCTCGACGTCCCGGACCTCCTCGGTCCAGCTGGGCTCCTGGGGCGAGCCCACCCCCTCGGCGAGCAGCTGCTCGATCACGCGGCCGGGGTCGCCCACGATCCCCACGTCGACCGGCCGGTTGCGCCCGATGTGCCGCCCGTCCACGTCCACCTGGATCACGCGGACGCTCTCGGGCAGGTTCCTCCGACCGAACCCCAGGCGGAAGTCCCAGTCCACACCGAGCGCGAGCACGAGATCGGCCTTCCCCAGCGCGTGCTTCCGCGCCGCGGAGAAGAACGACCGATGCTCCGGGGGCAGGGACCCTCGCCCGAGCGAGTTCAGGAACACCGGGATCTTCAGCGCGTCGGCCAGGGCGGCCAGGGCCTCGTGGGCCTCCGACCAGCGGACCCCGGAGCCGGCGAAGACGACCGGCCGCTCCGCGTCGGCCAGCATCTTCGCCGCGCGCTTCACGAGGTCGGGATCGCCCTGGGGCCTGCCCTCCGGGCGGAAGCCCCGCGGCAGCTCCACGTCCGTCGGCCAGACGTCGAACTGCACGTCGAGCGGGACGTCGAGGAAGACGGGCCCCTGCCGACCCGTCGTGGCATGACGGAGGGCCTCGGCGGCGTAGTCCGCGATGCGGCGGGTCTGCCAGCACGTGTCGGCCCACTTCGTGATGGACCGCATCAGGGCCACGTGGTCCATCTCCTGGAGCGAGCCCATCCGCTGCTCGGCGAGCGGGGCGCGGCCGCCGATCAGCACCATCGGCGAGTCGGCGAAGAAGGCGTTGGCCACGCCGGTGACCGCGTCGGTGACGCCGGGTCCCGCCGTGACGGCGGCCACCCCTGGGCGCCCCGTGACCCTGGCCCAACCGTCGGCGGCGTGGGCCGCCGCCTGCTCGTGGCGGAAGTCCACGATGCGGATGCCCTCGGCCACGCACCCGTCGTAGATGGGCGCGATGTGGCCTCCGGAGAGGGTGAACAGGTGCTCGACGCCCTCCTGCCTCAGGAGCGCGGCGAGAAGGTGGCCGCCGTGACGTGGGCCGTTCATCGTCCGCATCGTAGCCGGACGGCCCAACGTCGGTGTGGTGCAATAGGCGGCATGTTCCGGAGACGGAGGCCGGGGGTTGCGGGAGCCACCCCCCAGCGCACGCCCTCCGGCTACCACCAAGAGGACTGGGAGTCCTACGACCACGTAGCCGAGGCCTACGAGCGGGTCACATCGGAGCGCACGTCCCGCGCCGCCAGCGATCTCGTCGAGCTGGCCGGGGTGGGTCCGGGCCATCGGGTCCTCGACGTGGGCGCCGGCACCGGGGTCGCCGCGATCGCCGCGATCGAGCACGTGGGCGCGGGCGGCCTCGTCGTGGGGCTCGATCCCTCCTCCAAGATGCTGGCGCTGGCCCGCCCGAAGCACCCCGAGGTCCACTACGTGCAGGGCGAGGCCCTCGACCTCCCCTTCCGCGACGCCTCGTTCGACCGGGTGATCGGGAACTTCGTCGTCCTCCACTTCAATCGATGGGAGACCGCCCTCTTCGACATGGTCCGGGTCCTCCGTCCGGGTGGCGTGATGGCCCTCTCGACCTGGGCGGCGAGCGAGGACGCCTTCCTCGAGGCCTGGCGTCAGGTGGCCGAGGAGCTCGTCGGTCCCGAGCTCTATCGCGACGCCTCCCGCCGCGCGGCGCCGTGGCAGGAGCGCTTCTCGAACCCGGCCCTCTTCGAGGAGTCGCTGAAGCAGGCGGGCCTCCGGCGGATCAGGATCGAGCGGCGCTCCTACCGCTTCGAGATGACGCTCGAGTCCTACCTCGAGGGCATGGAGACGCGGACGCTGGCTCGCTCGCTCCACCGGATCATGGGGGATGCGATCTGGGAGCGGTTCCGGGAGCGGGTGCGAGGCGAGTTCGACGATCGCTTCGCCGAGCGGATCGGCGACACCCGCGACGTCTGGTTCGGCCTCGGCGTGAAGGAGTAGCTCAGCCGCCGGCCCGGTCGAGCACGAAGCGCACCAGCGTCCTCACCGGGATGCCCGTGGCGCCCTTCCCGTAGTCACCGCCGTTCTGTGCGTAGGCCACGCCGGCGATGTCGAGGTGCGCCCACGGGATCTCGCCCACGAACTCCGAGAGGTACAGCGCCGCGTTGATCGCGCCACCGTAGCGGCTCCCGATGTTCTTCACGTCCGCCACGGTCGAGGAGACCTGCTCCCGATAGCCAGCCCAGAGCGGGAGCTGCCAGCCCGGCTCCCCGGCCTTCCCCCCCGCCGCGATGAGCTCCCGGGCCAGGCCGTCGTCGTTGCTCATGACGCCGTAGAGCTGCTCGCCGAGAGCGATCATGCAGGCACCGGTAAGCGTGGCCGTATCCACGATCAGACGAGGCTTCCGCTCCGCTAGGTAGGCCAGCGCGTCCGCCAGGATCAGCCGTCCCTCGGCGTCGGTGTTGAGGACCTCGGTCGTCTTGCCTCCGCGGTGACGGAGGACGTCGCCGGGACGGATCGCGGCGCCTCCTGGCATGTTCTCGGCGCTGGGGATGGCCGCCACGACGTTCACCTTCGGCTTCAGTTCGGCGATCGCCCGCATCGTGGCCATGACCGCGGCGGCCCCGGACATGTCCGCCTTCATCCACTCCATCTGCTTGGCGTCCTTCAGCGAAAGGCCTCCGGAGTCGAACGTGATGCCCTTCCCCGCCAGGGCGATGGGCTTCCCCCGGCCCCCCGAGTAGGTGAGCTCGATCAGCCGTGGGTCGTTGGCGCTGCCCGAGCCCACGCCGAGGATCCCGCCGAAGCCCCCCTCCTCGAGGCGCCGCTTGGTCCAGACCTTGACCTCGAGGCCGGTCTCCCGCGCCATCTTCCGGGCCTCGGCGGCCAGGAACTCGGGCGTGGCGTCGATCGCGGGCGTGTTCACGAGATCCCGGGCCCAGCAGGCCGCCTCGGCCACGACCTCGCCGCGCCCTGCGGCGCGCTCGGCGCGGCCCTCGTCCCAGCGGCCCGTGCCGAGGAGGGTCAGGCGCCGCAGCTTCCGCTCCTCCTCTTCCTTCTTGTACCGGAGGAAGCGGTAGCTTCCGAGGACGAGCCCCTCGGCGGCGGCCTGGACCGCTTCCTCCCAGCCGCCCCGAGCGACCTGGGGCAGGGTCGTGGCCACGCTCCGGTAGCCGTGGAGACGTGGAGCGAGCTTCCCGATCACGCGGCGGACGCGGTCGGCATCGACCTCGTCGCGCTTCCCGAGCCCGACGAGCAGCAGGGTGCCGGCGGGCAGGCGCCCGAACGTGGGGACCGAGAACGCGTCCCCCCGCTTCCCCCGGAACCCGTTCGAGCGCAGGAGCTCGAGGAGGTCCTCGCCCATGGCTCGACCCGCCTCCTTCAGGCCCGGCCCCTCCTCGGGCCCCTCGAAGACGGGGAGGACGAGCAGGTCGGCGTCGTGCTTGGCGGGCGGGGTCGCGGCGTAGTCGATCCTCGGCAAGGGAACCTCCTGGAGTCTGCAGACGCGCAGTCTAGACGCTTTGCCGGGGGTCGTCCGGGCCCGTACGCTGGACCGTGATGGAGCAGGCGAATCTCACCGACCACGTCCACTTCGAGGAGTCGGAGGTCGCGCGGAGCGCGCTCTTCGAGTCGGAGCGGCTCTTCAGCCAGCTGCTGTGCCTCTCGCGGAACCAGTCGTACGGGCCCGCGAGCGACGCGGGCTCCGACGCGATGCTCACCGTGCTCGCCGGCGAAGCCGCGTTCCAGATCGGGAAGCGTCGGGCGCGCCTGAAGCAGTGGGGAGCGGTCCTGGTCCCGGCCGGGGCGGACGTCACCGTGAAGAACGCGTCGGCGGATCCGCTCGTGGTGCTGATGGTGACGGCGCCTCCGCCCGCGGGCTGAGGACCGCGACGAGCAGGGCCACGGCCGTCGAGGCGGCGGCCGCCGCCGCGAAGGCCCCCAGGCGGAGGTCCAGCCGGTCGGGGGGGAGGGTGAGGAGGCGGAACCCCTCCGGGAGGTCACCGGTCGCGATCCAGCCCGCGGCGACCACGCCCGCGATCCCCGCAGCCGCTCCCGCCAGCACTCCCGTCGAGGTCGCCCTCCGCCACAGGCCGAGGAAGACGGGGGCGGCGATCGCCGCGGCCAGAAGGTCGGCGATCAGGAACAGGCGCAGCACGCTGTAGCCCTGCACGGCGATCGCCGCCCCCGGCACCGTCAGCGCCACCGTGAGCCACCTGGCGGCTCCGAGGGAGATGCTCCTGCCGCCCACCTCGGTCGCCGCCAGCGACGCCAGCCCGTTCTGCAGCGTGTCGGTCGTGGAGGCCACGAGCGCGACCGCGAGCGCCACCGCGATCCAGAGCACGGGCTCGGGGAGCCCCTCCAGCAGCGCGAAGAACGCCAGCGAGGGCGCCTCGGCACGTCCGGCCCCCGCCGCCATCGCCCCCAGGAGGCCGGTCACCAGAACCACCGGGAGGATCAGCGTGGCGCCCCCGATCGCCCCTCGGACGAGCCCATCCCGGTCGCGCGCGGCCCACACCCTCTGCCAGAACCCCTGGTGGAAGAGGTTCGCAGCCACGATCGCGATGAAGAGGGTGACGAAGGTCTCGGCCCCCAGCCGCGTCACCGTCCCCGCGCCGCCGACGCGGAGCCGCTCGACCGGCGACCCGATCTCAGCCACCACGGCGCCGGCCGCGATCGCCAGGAAGGCCAGCACGAGCCACCCCTGCCACCGGTCGGTGGCCACCGAGGCCGGCAGCCCGCCGTAGGCCGTGTAGGCGGCCGTGGCCAGGGCCACCGCGACCACGGGCACGAGGGGGTCCACACCCGCCAGCAGACCCAACACGCCGCCGATCGCGGTGAGCTCCGCTGTGAGGAAGATGAACATGTAGCCGACCGAGACGACCACGACCACCGCGCTCGCCGCGGGGCCGAACCGCTCCCTCACCCATCCCAGGATCGTGGAGCCCGAGGGGAGCCGGTCGCGCACCATGGGCCCCAGCCACGCGAAGATCGCGATGGCGGCGGCCTGCCCCACCGCGTAGCCCAGGATCCCGAGGAGGCCTCCGAAGGTTCCGACCTCGGGCGGGGCGAAGAGGATCCACGTGCCCAGCGCCGAGGCGAAGAAGCTCAGTGCGAGGGCGCCGGCGCCCTGAGTCCCGCGAGCGGTGAGGTAGCGGTCGCGATCGGCGTGGCCGAGGCGCCTCGCCTCGGCCACACCGATCGCCGCGAACAGCGCCAGCGCCGCGAGGGTGATCCCCAGCGCCGCGCCTGCGCTCACCATGTCGCTCCCTCCGCCGGCGTTACCCGGATCAGGTTCGAGGGTCGCCGGCTCCCCAGCCGGCCTCTCAGCCCGGTCCCTTCCGAGCTCCCCTGCTCCGCAGAGCCTACCGTCCGCCCGGCAGAGCCCGCTAGCCGCCGACTAGGATGAGCGGCGTGCAGCGGGAGCGGCCGGCGCCGGGCGATACGGCCACGATCGAGGTGATCGTCACCGAGGACATGCTGGTGGATCTCGGAGGCCGAAGGATCCACCCCCTCTACGCCACGGCCTCGATGGTGCGCCACGTGGAGGAGGCGGGCCGGATGCTCGTCGAGCCGCACTTCCGCGACGGCGAGGACGCCACGGGCTTCGCGGTCTCGATCGTGCACGAGCGCCCGGCCCGGGTGGGAGAGCGGCTCACGGTGCTGGCCCGCGCCACCAGGGTGGATGAGTGGGAGTGCGAGGCCGAGGTCGAGGTCCGCGGGCCGGCCGGCGTGGTCGGCCGGGGCACGCTCGTGCAGCGCTACATCGAAGCGGGACGATTCGACGGAGGCTGAGCGATGGAGCAGATCACCTACGAGCGGGACGGCGGCGTCGGCTGGATCTCGCTGAACCGCCCGGACAAGCTGAACGCCCTCACCTCGGTGATGAGCGACGAGCTGTGCGACGTCCTCGAGGAGCTCCGCGACGACGACGAGGTGCGCGCGGTCGTGCTGACCGGCGCGGGAAGAGGCTTCTGCGCCGGACAGGACCTCACGGAGTTCCGCGACACCGGCGACGCCGGAGATCGTCTCGACATCGAGCAGCATCTCGCCGAGACCTACCACCGTCTCATCCCGCTCATGGTGGAGTCGCCGAAGCCCGTGATCGCCGGCGTGAACGGCGTCGCGGCCGGGGCCGGGCTCTCGCTGGCCATCGCCTGCGACGTCCGCATCGCCGGCGAGGAGGCGAGGTTCACGCAGGCCTTCGTGAAGATCGGGCTGATCCCCGACTCGGGCGGCACCTACCTGCTTCCCCGGATCGTCGGGTACGCCAAGGCGCTCGAGCTCTCGATGAGCGGCGAGATGATCGACGCGGCCGAGGCCCACCGGATCGGCCTGGTGAGCCGCGTCACGCCCGCGGCGGATCTCGAGGAGGAAGTGCGCGCGTACGCCGCTGCCCTGGCCGCGATGCCCACGTTGGCCATCGCGGAGGCGAAGCGGCTCCTTCGGGACGCGCTCACCCTGGACCTCCGCGAGGCGCTGCACCGGGAGGCGAAGGCCCAGGCGCGGATGGGTGCGACCGAGGACTTCCGGGAGGGCGTCACGGCCTTCGTCGAGAAGCGCGAGCCGAGCTTCAGGGGCCGCTAGCTCGCGTTGCCGTTTCTCGAACCTCGCGATACGGTCGCGGAACGCCCAACCCGTAAGAAGAGATCATGCGACCCATCCTCCCGATGCTGCTCGCGGCCCTGCTCGTCCCGGCGATCGCCATGGCGGAGCCCGCCGGTCAGACCTTCACCGCTCACCTCTCCGGCGGCGAGGAGGTGCAGGCCAACGACTCGATCGCCGCGGGCCGGGCGATCTTCCACGTCTGGAAGGACGGCACCTCGATCGACTACAAGCTGATCGTGGCCAACATCGAGAACGTGACGCAGTCGCACATCCACCTGGCGCCGGCGGGCGCCAACGGCGGCGTGGTGGCCTGGCTGTACCCCTCGGCGCCGCCGGCGCAGCTGATCCCCGGCCGGACCGACGGGATCCTGGCCACGGGCACGATCACCGGGGCCAACCTGGTGGGAGCGCTCGCAGGTCAGCCGCTGTCGGCGCTCATCGAGCACATGAGGAACGGAAACGCGTACGTCAACGCCCACACGAGCCAGTTCCCCGGCGGCGAGATCCGGGGACAGATCGCCGCGCGCGGCCCCCAGTAGCTCGATCCTGCGTGAGAGGCGCCCGCCGCGGAGCGGCGGG
>DASUTZ010000107.1:0-8440 GCA_036374295.1 Actinomycetota bacterium | reverse complement strand
GCCCTCCGTGAGCCGCTCGCCGCCGTGGAGGACCTCGCCGTTCGCCCTCGCCTCCGCCACCGCCTCCTCGTACCTGGCCACCGCCTTCTCGTCGATCACGGGCCCCAGCCAGACGTCTCGCTCCAGGGGATCGCCGATCCGGATCTCGGAGGTCTTCTCCAGCAGCGCGCTCACGAGCTCGTCGCGAACCGGCGCCTCGACGTAGAGGCGTGAGGCCGCCGAGCACTTCTGCCCCCCGAACCCGAACGCCGAGCGCTTGATCCCCTCGGCGGCCTTCTCCAGGTCGGCCTTGGCCGTCACGATCACCGGGTTCTTCCCGCCCATCTCGCAGATCACGGGACGCGGGTAGTCCTGGGTGAACGACTTGTAGATGCCCATCCCGACCTCGTACGACCCGGTGAAGGTGATGCCGCCCAGCCGCGGGTCGGCGACCAGGGCGGCCCCGGCCACGCTCCCCTTCCCGGGCAGCACCTGGAAGGCGGCCTGCGGGATGCCGGCATCGAGCAGCGCCTCGCCGAGCTTCAGCCCGGTGAAGTAGCCCTGGCCGGACGGCTTCAGCACGACGGTGTTGCCCGCGACGAGGGCGGCGCCGCTCGGGCCGCCGGCCAGCGCCCTCGGGAAGTTGAACGGGCTGATCACGCCCCAGACGCCGTAGGGCCGCATGACGTCGCGCGTCTTCTCGGCCTCGGAGAGCTGCCCCATCGGCTTGGCGAACCCGTCGTTCCGCTCTATCTCGTGGCAGTAGTAGCGGATCAGGTCGGCGGTCTCCTCGACGTCGCCGAGGGCCTCGAGGCGGTTCTTCCCCACCTCGATCGCCATGAGGGCGGAGAGCTCGCTGCGCCGCTCTGAGATGAGGTCGGCGGCCTTCCGCAGGAGCCGGACCCGCTCCTCCCACGGGGTGGCCGCCCACTCGGGGGCGAAGCCCTGCGCGGTGGCGATCGCGTCGTCCACGTCCTGCTTGGAGGCCTCGGCGAAGGTCCCGATCACCATGTCGCGGTCGATCGGGGAGCGGGTCTCTCGCCACCCCTCACCCTCTCGCGGCTCGCCGTTCACGAGGAAGGGATGCCGGCCGCCCAGCCACGACCTCGCGTCCTCGATCCCGCGCTCGTACGCCTCGTGGAGCGCGTCGTCATCCGCCGACATCGTCGCGTACGTCACCCGGAACCCGTTCTCGGTCATCGCCGTCCCTCCTCTGCGAGACACAATGATCCGCCGGTCCTCGTCGGCGGCTCGTCGGTGGGCAGAGTCTAGCCCTCGCGCTCCCTTCGCACCGGACTGCGATACTCGGGGGAACCGACGCTCCGTCGAGGACACGAAAGGGTCAGATGACGGATCCGACGGATCGCGAGCTCCTCCGCCTAACCCGAGACGGCGTGGTCGAGGCGTTCGGGAGGCGGTGTGGGTGTTCCCCGGAGAGCGGGGCACCTGTGAGCGGCTGGGCCTGGGCGCTCTGCCGTCGGGCTACGAGCCCGCGGCTACACGGTTCGCAGAGATGCGTGAGGAGATGGATCGCCGGTTCGAGGGGGCGGCATGCGTCGGCGAACGTGAGGGTCGCGCGATCGCCCGTCGGGTGCTTGACGCTCACGGGTTCGCAGCGTGGCGCGTGCGGGTGGGCTCGGGAGCGACCGGCGAGGGCTTCGGCGAGATGGAGTCGTGCACCTCGCTTTCCTTCGACCCGGTCGCGAGGGAGGTCATCCTGGTCCCAGAGACGGCTCCCTAGCTTTTGCCGTGTTCGTAGTACTCGTAGGCGGACATCGGCTTCTTGTAGTCGACCCGCCACTCGCGATCGTCCTCGGGGAGCTTGCCCAGGGCGAGGGCCATCGCCCGCACGTGCGCGGCCACCGAGCCGCAGCACGAGCCGATCAGGTTCACGCCGAGGTCCCTCGCCTCCACCGCCCACGCCGCCATCTCCCCCCGTGGCAGCTGGAGAGGGTCCAGCCCCTCGGGGAACTCGGGGAGCGAGGTGAAGTCGGGGCTCTCCGCCGGCGTCCCGTACGCGACCGGCTGGCCCGCGATCCATCCGTCCACCGCCTCGCGTATCTCGCGGAGGAACGGGAGCGTGTGCTCGGGCGGCCGCAGGCAGTTCATGCCCACCACGTGCGCGCCGGCGTCGCGGAGCTTGCGGGCGCAGTCGGCGGCCGAGTCCCCCTCGTACGCCCGCACCTCGTTCTCGAACGCCATCGTCGTCACCACCGGGAGCCCCGTGGCCAGCGCACGCTCGGTGGCGATCAGAGCCTCGCCCAGCCAGGTGAATGTCTCGGCCACGACGAGATCGATCCCCACCTCCATCTGAACCTCGAGCTGACGGTCGAAGAGCGCACGGACGCGGTCGGCCGAGGCAGGATCGGCCGGGTCGTAGGCCCAGGTCAGGCTGAGATTGCCCGCCACCAGCGCGTCGCCCTCCTTGGCCACCGACCGCGCCACCTCCACCGCTGCCCGGTTGATGTCGTCCACGCGGCCCGCGAGACCGACCGTGGCCAGCTTCTCCTCGCTGGCGTAGAACGTCAGGGCCTGGAGGATCTCGGCCCCGCTCCGCAGGAACTCCCGGTGGAGCTGGGCCAGCGCGTCGGGGTTCGTGACGCTGACCTCTGGCGTGAAGGGGCCCGCCCGCACGTACCCGCGCTTCTCCAGCTCGAGCAGGTAGCCGCCGTCGCCGAGCACCACGCCCTCCTGGAGCCGCTCCAGCAGGCCCTTCATCGGATCCCTCCTCGATGCAGGTCGCTCAGGACCCGGCGGGCCGCGTTGTAGCCGGGCGCGCCGGTCACGCCGCCGCCCGGGTGCGCCCCCGCGCCGCACAGGTACAGCCCGTGGATCGGGGTGCGGTAGCCGCTCCAGCCGGGCACCGGCCGCATGAAGAAGAGGCGGTCGAGGCTCAGGTCGCCGTGGAAGATGTTGCCCTCGGTGAGGCCGTAGGTGCGCTCCAGGTCGAGGGGCGTGAGGACCTGGCGGGCCAGCACCGAGCCCGGCACGTTGGGCGCGTACCGCGCGATCGTCTCGATCACCCGGTCGCCGAGCTCGTCCCGCCGCTCGTCCCAGGTGCCCTCCGCCAGGCGGTAGGGCACGTACTGGACGAAGCACGTCATGACGTGGGTGTCCTCGGGGGCGAGGGTGGGGTCCACGATCGAGGCCACCACGCAGTCGACCCAGAGGGAGTCGCTCAGGAGGCCTCGCCGCGCGTCGTCGGCCGACCGCTGCGCGAAGGCCAGCGACGGCACCAGGGTGAACAGGGCGCGGCGGCCGGGGTCCGCGTCGGCCGGGAGGCCGACGACGCGCGGCTCCTCGCTCAGCGCGAGGTTGACCTTGGCGCAGGGGCCGTCCATGCGGATCGCCTCGACGTCGGCCCGGAAGTCGTCGGGCAGCTCCTGCTTCTCCACGAGCCCGAGGAACGTGCGCTTCGGGTCCGCGTTCGACAGCACGACCGTCGCCTCGAGCTCCGTGCCGTCGGCCAGCGCCACCCCGGTCGCCGAGCCGTTCCGCACGAGCACCCGCTCGACCTGGGCCTCGGTCCGGATCTCGGCCCTCGCCTCCCGCGCCGCCGAGGCCAGCGCCTGCGTGATCGCCCCCATCCCTCCGATCACGTGCCCCATGTACCCCTGCGCCTCCTCGGGCCCGCCGGAGAGGAGGTGGAAGACCAGGCCGACCGCCGACCCCGCCTCGTAGGGCCCGCCGTGCTTCCCGTAGAGGTTGTTCGCGAGCAGCAGGGTGCGGACCTCCTCGGATTCGAAGCGCCGATGCACGAGGTCCGCCAGCGAGCCCGTCAGCATCGAGACGAGCCCCGCCGCGTCGCGGGTGTTCAGCCTCCGGAGGCGCCGCCAGGCACGGAGGAGGTCGGGCATCCTGCGGACGCCGCGCGCGTCGAGGTTGGGAGGCGGCTCCAGGAAGTAGGGCTGGAGGTACCGCGTCAGGCGCTTCAGCTCCGCGTCGAGGTCCACGAAGGCCCGCGCGTCCTTCGCCGAGCGCCGTTCGATCCCCGCCGCGGTCCTCCCCATGTCGCTCCACCAGGCGAGCGGCTCGCCATCCCGGAACGCCACTTGGAGGCCCGGCTCGCACGGCACCATCCGGAGGCCGTGCCGCGGCAGGTCGAGCCCACGGATGATCTCGGGCCGCAGCATGCTGGCGATGTACGAGGTGGTGGAGGCGCGGACGCCCGGGGCGATCTCCTCCGTGACGCAGGCCCCTCCCACGATCCCGCGCCGCTCCAGGACGAGGGTGCGCAGGCCCCGACGAGCGAGGTAGGCGGCGGCGACCAGGCCGTTGTGTCCCCCGCCCACGACGATCGCGTCGTGGGGCCCCGCTCGCGACATACGTCCCCCAGACGCCGGCCCGCTCAGGTCGGCCCAGGGACTATACCGGTGGAAGTCGGAGAGCGCGACGCCCGGCTATGTGAGGCCTGTGGCAGCGAACGCCACCCCCGCGAGGACCCCAACCGAGACGAGATTCGTCGTCAGGACCACGCGAAGGGTGTGCGCTCGAACGCGATGCTCGAGGATCTCGAACCGCGTTCCGAGTCGCTCCTCGAGGTCGAGGAGGTCCTGTTTGGTGGCGAAGTTCGGGTAGCCGCCCGGCGGCAGATGCGCCATCAAGATGACGGCCTCCTCCTCGCCCAGGATCTCCACGACTCGGTTGTACAGCCGATGCCTGGCTCGCTCATCGACGGCCATTATCCCCCCCTGGTGTCGTGAGGGGGAGTGCTCCGATCGTATGACCCACCTCTGACATGCAACGGGGGGGCGTGCCGGCCCTTAAGAGAAGTTGGAATGGGCACATCGAGGAGGGTTCAGGCCGCGTAGCCGTTGGCCGTGAGCCACCCCGACGCGGCGCGGGCCGGGTGCTGTCCCTCGAGGTCGACCGAACGGTTCAGCTCGATGAGATCCTCGGCCTCGAGCCGGCTTGAGATGTCGTCGAGGAGGTCCCGCAGCGGCGCGCCGTAGCGGCGGAGGACCTCCCCCCGCACGACCGGGACGACGTTCTCGGCGGGCTGGAGGCCCCGGTCGTCCTCCAGGAGGACGTATCCGTCCTCGCCCAGGTATCCGCTCGTGGTGAACAGCACGGCGACGTCGATCTCTCCGGCGTCCAAGAACCCGGCCGTCAGCGGGCCGCCGGCGTCGGTGGGGACGAACTCCCGGAACCTGAGGCCGTACAGACGCCCGAGGCCCTGGAGGCACAGGGGACGCTCCGGGCACTCCGGGGGCCCGCCGATCACCAGCTCGCTCGCGAGGGGGGCCAGGTCGCTGATCCTCTCGAGCCCGTACCTGTCTGCCGTCTCCCGGGTCACCACGACCCCGTTCGCGTTCTGGGCGGGGGCCGGCTCCAGCACCGCGATCCCCCGCGTCGAGAGCTCCCGCTGGAGCGCTTGGTGGGAGGCATTCACGTCCGCGGTCGCCGTCCCGCGTCCGTGCGTCATGAACTCCAGCGCCGTCCCCAGGTACTCGGGGACGAGGTCGATCAGCCCCTCCTCCAGCGCCGGCTCCACCAGCTCTCGCGGACCGACCCGGAGGATCCGCTCGACCCGATAGCCGCGCAGCGTGAGCGCCTGGGCGTAGATCTCTGCCAGGATCTCGCTCTCGGAGAAGTCGAAGGAGCCGATCGTGATCAGGTCCACGCCCGAGGTGCTCGCGGTCTCGGGGGGCCGGCCCACGCACGCCGTGGCCAGGACCAGGATCAGGAGGAGCGCGGCCCGGCGCGCCCCCGGCCGGACGGTCTTCGATCGCGTCCTGAGGACGTCCGCCACGGTTTCGAACACTACTCTTGTTCCGCATGCGCAGAACCCACGAGCATCCGCTCCTGATGAACCGCCGGCTGGACGTCGTGACGGCCGCGGTCCTCCTCGGCCTAGCGGCGATCCTCTTGGCCCTGATGGCCTTCGGGGAGACGAGGGATCTCCTTCAGGGCGTCGACGATGCCGCCGCCCGGTGGTTCGTCTCCGTTCGGTGGGCCCCGCTGACGGGCCTGGCTCACCTCCTGAACCTGCTGGGGTCCGTGTGGGTCACGCTGCCCGTCCGGGTCGCGGCGGGCGCCCACCTTGCGATCACGCGCCGGTGGTGGCACCTGCTCGCGTTCGCCTCGGCCATGTTCCTCTCGGAGGCCATCGTCTCGATCCTGAAGGCCCTCTACGATCGGCCGCGGCCGGTCGGCTCCCTGGTCGAGACGAGCGGGGCCTCGTTCCCCTCCGGTCACGCGGTGGCGGCCTCGGTGACGGCGGTGGCCCTGGTCATCGCGCTCTTCCCTCCCGCCGGGCTCCATCGGTGGCTGTGGGGGGCCGCCGCCGCGGTGTTCGCCTTCGCCATGGCCCTGTCGCGCGCGTACCTCGCCGCCCACTGGCTCTCCGACGCGGTGACCGGGACCTTCCTCGGCGTGAGCATCGCCCTCATCACCGCCTTGATCGTGGAGCGGATCCGGGGTCCCGACGTGGCGGAGGAGCCCGCTCCGGAGACCGTCCCTCGACGCCCCGGGACGGGCTAGGCTTCGTCCGGGAGGTCCGACGCGTGGACAAGAGATCCCGGAAGCGCGCGCTCCGGATCGCGGAGATCGTCGTCTCCATCGCCATCGTGGTGGGGATCTTCGCCTTCGCCAGCCCCAAGTTCGCCAGCTACGGGGACGTCTGGGCCGCGGTCCAGAAGATGACCTGGCTGGAGATCGCCACGCTCGTCGGCATCTCGGTGTTCAACATCGCCACCTACTGGCCGTTGATGGTGGCCTCGATGCCCGGCCTGACCTTCGGTCAGGCCGCCGTCAACAACCAGTCCTCGAGCTCGATCGCGAACACCCTGCCGGGAGGGGGGCTCATCGCGACGGGGATCACCTACACGATGTACCGCTCGTGGGGCTTCACGAACACGCAAATCGGCCTCACCGCGCTCATCACCGGGATCTGGAACGCGTTCGTGAAGCTGGCCATGCCCGTGATGGCCCTGGCGGCCCTGGCCATCACGGGGCAGGGGAGCACGACCCTCGTCATCCCGGCCCTGATCGGTCTCGCCATCCTGCTGGCGGCCGTCGCGCTCTTCGCCGGGGTGCTGTGGAAGAAGTCGCTGGCCCGTGCGATCGGCGGCGGCCTGGGGAAGGTGGCCTCGCTGGCGCGAAGGGTGGTGCGAAAGCCCTCGGTTCACTGGGGCGAGGCCGCGGTCCGCTTCCGCAAGCAGACCCTCGGGCTGCTCTCGAGGCGGTGGCCCGCCCTCACCATCTCCGCGCTGGTCAGCCACTTCTCGCTGTACCTCGTGCTGCTGCTGGCGCTCCGGCACGTGGGCGTGTCCGATCAGGAGGTCGGCTGGGCGCAGGTGCTGGGCGTGTTCGCGTTCGTCCGCCTGATCACGCTGGTGCCGCTCACGCCCGGTGGCGTCGGCCTCGTCGAGCTGGGCTACATCGGAGGCCTGTACGTGGCCGGGCGGGACGCGGCCGACGTCCCCATCGAGCTGTTCCGCGCCCAGATCACCGCCGCCGTGCTCGTGTTCCGAACCCTCACCTACGCGCTCCAGATCCCGATGGGAGCGCTGACCTACGTCATCTGGCAGCGCAAGCGGAGCTGGCGGAAGCCCGTCCCCACGGAGGAGTCCCCCGAGACGGCGGTGGCGGCGACCCAAGGCTGATCTATCCCGGGCAGTCCACCCCCGCACCGCACAGGATCAGCCCGGCCTCGCGCAGCGCCTCCGCCCCTTCCGCTCGGGACACGAAGCTGAGCGCCTCCGTGGCCTGGAGCACCTCCGTGTACGAGCCGCCCTCCTGGAACCGGAACCGATAGGTAACGCACCCGCCCTCGAAGACGTAGTAGCGGTTCACGCTGAGGACGGGGGTCAGCGAGATCGGCTCCTCGTAGCGGGTCAGCGCGGACTCGTCGCTGGGGACCTCCACCGCGTCGGAGAAGGCGCACCGTGGGGTGAGCGTGACGGTGACCGCCTGTTCGCCCGCGCGATCCGAGTAGAGCCAGAGCTCGGTTCGCCCCCGCTCGATGACCTGCCCCCCGTAGCTCCACCCCACCGGCAGCTCTGTGACGCACGGGATCTGGGTGGCGGAGGGCACCGACTGCGCGACCAGGACGAGCGCGTCCGTCGCGTCGGGCGGACAGGTCGGGATCGACCCCTCCGGCGTCCCACAGCCAGCCAGGGCCACCAGCGCGCCGATCGCGAGGACGCGCCTCACAGCGCCCCCGTCCGCAGGTTGTCGAGGAGGAGACCCAGCGCGATCAGCGACCCCAGGATGGCCGCCAGCAGGACCCCCACCCGCTGGAGGCTCCATCGCTGGATCGAGATGGGTCGCCTCGCCTTGGCCAGCTTCCGGAACCGGCCCAGGATGTCCTCCCCCTGCTTGCGCCGGTCGCGCAGCAGGTTCCGGACCTGGGTGGGCATCGTCACGCCCTTCGTGGCGGCGAAGGCCTCGGAGATCTCGTCCTCCGTGAAGAGCTCCAGCGCACGCCGGTGGACGTGGTCGGCGTCGGCCCGGAGCG
>DASUTZ010000106.1:0-5208 GCA_036374295.1 Actinomycetota bacterium | reverse complement strand
CCCCCCCCCCCGCCGACGCTCTTGTCGTCCCGGGCGTGGGAGCCTTCGCGGCCTGCGTGGCGGGGCTCCGGAACGCCGGCCTCGACAGTCTCGTGCACGAGATCGTCGACTCGGGGCGTCCGGTGCTGGGCGTGTGCCTCGGGATGCAGGTCCTCTTCGACTGGGGCGAGGAGGGACCGGCCGACGGCCTCGGGATCCTCAGGGGCAAGGTCCGCCGCCTTCCCCAAGGGCTGACTGTGCCCCACATGGGCTGGAACGAGGTGCGCTGGGGCGCGGAGCATCTGCTGACCGAGGGCATCCCCGACGGCACCCGCTTCTACTTCGTCCACTCCTACGTCTGCGACCCGGAAGAGGAGATCACGGTGGGGGTCACGGACTACGGAGGGCCCTTCGCCGCAGCCGTGGGTCGAGACAACCTGTTCGCCACCCAGTTCCATCCGGAGAAGTCCGGCGAGCCCGGCCTCCGCATCTACGCGAACCTGATCGAGGCGGCGGCGTGATCGTCATCCCCGCGATCGACGTCCGTGAGGGGAAGGTCGTGCGCCTCCGACACGGCCGCCTCCAGGAGGTGATCGTGTACGCCGATGACCCCGTGGAGACCGCTCGCGGCTACGCGGCGGACGGTGCGCAGTGGGTCCATGTCGTGGACCTCGACGCCGCGTTCGACGTCGGCGACAACCGTCCGGTGATCGCCGACGTGACGCGGGAGGCGGACGTCCCGATCCAGGTCGGGGGCGGCCTGCGCAGCCTCTATCTGATCGAGGGGGTCCTGGCCGTCGGCGCGGCCAGGGTCGTGCTGGGCACGGAGGCCATCCTGGACCCGGGCTTCCTGGCGGAGTGTGTGGAGCGGTACGGGGAGCGCGTGGTCGTCGCCCTCGACACCGATGGGGACGTGGTCAAGGTCCGGGGCTGGACTGAGCCCGCGGGGTCCTTCGACCAGGTCCTGCAGCGTCTGGTCCGTGCCCGGGTCCCCCGCCTGCTGGTCACGGCGATCGCCCGCGACGGAACCCTGGAGGGTCCGGATCTCGACCTCTACCGGAGGTTGAGCCACCTGGAGGTCCCCGTCCTGGCCTCGGGCGGAGTGAGCTCCCTGGAGGACCTGCGGGGCCTGGCTCGAGCCGGGGTCGAGGGTGCGGTGGTGGGGAAGGCCCTGTACGAAGGGCACTTCACATTGAGGGAGGCGATGGAGGTGCCGGTGTGACCCTCGCCCGGAGGCTGATCCCCTGTCTGGACGTGGAGGCGGGCCGGGTGGTGAAGGGCACCCGCTTCGTCGACCTCCGCGACGCGGGCGACCCCGCGGAGCTCGCGGCCCGCTACGACGCGGAGGGCGCGGACGAGCTCGTGTTCCTCGACATCACGGCCTCGGTCGAGGGCCGCGGGGCGATGCTCGACGTCGTGGCCCGGGCGGCCGATCAGATCTTCATCCCCCTCACGGTGGGCGGCGGGGTTCGCACCGAGGAGGACGTCAACGCCCTGCTCCGGGCTGGGGCCGACAAGGTCGGGCTCAACACGCACGGGGTCCGCGAGCCGGAGCTGCTGGCCCGCTGCGCGGACCGCTTCGGCACGCAGTGCGTAGTGATCGCGATCGACGCGAAGCGCCGGAACGGCGGCTGGGAGGTCGTCGTGGAGGGGGGCCGCACGCCCACCGGCCTCGACGCCGTGGCGTGGGCCGCGCGGGCCACGGCCGATCTGGGCGCCGGCGAGGTCCTCCTCACGTCGATCGACCGCGACGGCACCGGGGACGGCTACGACCTGGAACTGCTTCGGGCCGTGGGCAACGCGGTCGAGGTCCCGGTCGTGGCCAGCGGCGGGGCCGGCGCGCTGGAGCACTTCGCTCAGGCCTTCACCGAGGGTCACGCCGACGCCGTGCTGGCCGCGTCCCGCTTCCACTTCGGCGAGTTCACCGTGCCCCAGGTGAAGGAGTACCTCGCCGCCCGAGGGATCCCGGTGCGCCGATGAGCGAGCGAGCAGTGTCGTCGGTCGCCGATCTCCACTACGACGAGCGAGGCCTGATCCCGGCGGTCGTCCAGGATGAGGCCACGGGCGATGTCCTCATGGTGGCGTGGATGAACGAGGAGGCCGTCCGCGCCACGCTCGACGAGGGCCGCACGGTCTTCTGGTCCCGCTCCCGCGGTGAACTCTGGCGCAAGGGGGAGACGAGCGGGAACGTCCAGCACGTCCGCGAGGTTCGCTACGATTGCGACGCCGACACGCTGCTCGTGCGGGTGCACGCCGACGGTCCGGCGTGCCACACCGGCGAGCGGTCGTGCTTCTACCGGCGCCTGGAGGTTTGAGGATGCTGCGGCTGGTCATCCCGAAGGGGTCGCTCGAGGAGCAGACGCTCTCGCTCCTGGAGGGCGCCGACCTGCGCGTCCGCCGCGGCTCTTCCCGTGACTACCACGGCCGGATCGAGGACGAGCGCATCGACCGCGTCTCCCTGATGCGCCCCCAGGAGATCCCCCGCTACATCGAGGAGGGGTTCTTCGACCTGGGGATCACGGGCCGGGACTGGGTCGAGGAGACCGGGGCCGACGTCGAGATCCTCCTCGAGCTCACCTACGCCAAGGGAGGCCCCGGGCGGCCGGTGAAGATCGTGCTCGCGGTCGCCGCCGACGCGCCGTGGGAGAAGGCCTCCGACCTCCCCGACGGGACGAAGATCTCCACCGAGTACCCCGAGCTCACCAAGCGCCGCTTCGCCGAGCTGGGCATCGACGTCCGCGTCTTCGAGTCCTACGGGGCGACCGAGGCCAAGGTCCCCGAGATCGTGGACGCGATCGTGGACGTCTCCGAGACCGGCGGCACGCTCCGGGCCCACGGCATGAGGATCATCGACGAGCTGATGGAGTCCGAGGTCCTGCTCATCGCAAACCACGGAGCCTGGGAGGACCCCGACAAGCGCCGCGCGATGGAGGACGTCCGGACCCTGATCCAGGGGGCGATGGAGGCGAAGGGCCGGGTGCTCATCAAGCTGAACGTCACCAGAGAGAAGCTCGACAACGTGCTCGAGGTCCTGCCGGCCATGAAGGCCCCGACCGTCTCCTCGCTGGCCGAGGAGGACGAGTTCGCCATCGAGACCGTGGTCGAGAAGGCGACGGTCAACGCGCTGATCCCGCTGCTGAAGGCCCACGGAGCGACGGACATCCTCGAGATCCCGATCTCCAAGATCGTCCCGTGAAGCGCGCGGAGCGACGGCTGCTGAAGGTGATCGACGAGCTTCAGGCCCTCGATCGTGAGCAGCGGCTGCTCGAGGGCGAGCTCGAGATGCACCGCAGCCTTCGGGACGATGCGGCCCGAGACGCCGCCGTCCACGAGACCCCCGTGGAGCGCGGGAACGCCTACGAGACCGAGAAGGACGTCCGGACCTTCGAGCGCGCCCTGGCGGGGCTGGCGGCCCGGCGCGCCGCGCTCGAGGCGAAGCGTGACCGTCTCATGACGCGCCTGGGCAGGATGCCCTGATCAGCGGCCGTACGGGGCCTGCCACACGCCGCCGATCCCGCGCACCGTCTTCCGCTCGGATCGCCTGAGCCCCACCACCGCCAGCGCTTCGTCGAAGCGCTCCAGCGGGTACTCCGCGGGGAGGAGGTAGTCGTCCACCCACCGCAGGAACCGGACCGGCGCCACGGCGAGGTCCACGGGGAGGAGGACGGCGTTGGCCAGGATCGAGGACGCCGCGGGGCCCACGGGGAGGCCTGCGCGGCCCTGCTCGGCCCATCCGCCGAGCATCGATGCCGCCGCGGCCGCGTCGCCCCGCGCGGCCCCCACGGCCAGGAGGGCCCGCTCGAGCGTCTCCGGCGTGACCGACGGGAAGAAGGCCTCGACGTCGGTGGCGACCACCGCTCCCTCGCGGGCGAGCGACGCGGCCGCCCGGCGAGCCCTCCGGAGGGCCGGGCGCATCGGGGCCAGACGCCATCCGTGGCGCTGGCGGACCGCGCGGTCCGCCACGACCCCATCGGGGAGCCGGGCCTCGATCAGCGGAGCCGCGCGGTCCGCCAGCGCCCTCCACCTCGCCTCGTCCCGCGGGGAGAGGCGGCAGATCGTCCTTCCGCTCGCGCGCGCCTCGACGCGGGGCGGGTCCACGCGGATCGCCAACGCAGCTCCTCGGGGGGAGGGTGCCTTCGGGGGAACCAGAGCCTACCCGAGGGAGCCCGGACCGCGCATCGCCCGGGCGGGGGTTCTTCGGATCCCCTAGGTGGCGAGCTCCCGGAGCAGGAGGGCCTCGGCCACGCACACGCGCTCGAAGTCCTCGAGGTGGAGGCTCTCGTCTGTCCCGTGGGCGCGCGTGTCGGGGTCCTCGACCCCGGTCACGAGGATCGCGGCGTCGGGGAGCGCCTCCATGAAGGCCTGGACGAACGGGATCGTCCCGCCGGCCCCGATGTCCACGGGCTCGGTGCCCCAGGCCTCGCGGAACGCGCGGCGGACGGCGTCGTACGCGGGCCCGGCTGCCCGGATCCGGGCCGGGTACGCGATCGCGCCGGGCGTCACGGCCACCTGCGCGCCCCACTCCACCCGCTCCTCGAGGTGCCGGGTCAGCGCCTCCATCGCGGCCTGTGGGTCCTGGCCGGGCGCCAGGCGAAGGCTGATCTTGGCGCGGGCCGCGGGGACCAGCGTGTTCGATGCCTCCTGCACCCTCGGGGCGTCGATGCCCAGCACCGAGATCGCCGGCCTCGTCCACAGCCGCGAGGTCAGGCTCCCCTCCCCCACCGCCCGGAGGCCGGGGACCGCGGCGGCTTGCTCTCGGAGCTCCTCCTCGGTGAGATCGAGCGGGTCGGCTTCCTCGGCCAGGAGGCCCTCGACCGCGACGCTGCCCTCCTCGTCGTGGAGCGTGGCCAGCAGGCGGCTCAGCACCGTGAGCGCGTCGGGGAAGACGCCGCCCACGAAGCCGCTGTGGACGCTGTGGCCGAGCGTCCGGACCTCGACCGTGCAGTCCACGAGGCCGCGAAGCGAGACGGTGAGGGAAGGCTGACCGACCCGCCAGTTCGTCGAGTCCGCCAGGACGATGACGTCGGCCTGGAGCGCGTCACGATGGGCCTCGAGGAACGCGGGCAGGTTCTCCGAGCCCGTCTCTTCCTCGCCCTCGATGAAGGCGGTGACGGTCACGGGAGGCTTCCCGTCGTGGGCCAGCACGGCCGCGACGTGGGCCATGACGCCGGCCTTGTCGTCGGCCGCCCCCCGCCCGAACAGCCTCCCGTCCCGCTCGGTGGGCTCGAA
>DASUTZ010000105.1:0-10380 GCA_036374295.1 Actinomycetota bacterium | reverse complement strand
CTGACGGCCCCGGTCCATCGCCTGGTCGTCGACCTCCACCGTCACGACCTCGCAGTCGGCCTTGGCGCAGACCTCGACGATGCCCGACCCCATGATCCCGGTGCCGATCACCGCCACCTTCTTGACGTCCTCAGGCTTCATTCGTCCTCCTTGGGTCTGGGCACAGCCTAGCCCCGCCCCGCGGGGCGTGCCAAAGGCTCAGGGCAGGTCTCGAGGGGGCGGGCCATCGTACTCGACGTTCTCCCAGCCCGGGTCGCGGTAGGGGCGCTCCCGCGTCCGCTCCTCGTGGACGTGGGCCACGAGCCCGGGCGTGCGGCCGATCACGTAGAAGGCCTTCCCCAGGCCGGGGTCCAGGCCCAGCTCGAGCAGGAGCGCGGCCATCGCGCCGTCCACGTTCATCGCCAGGCGGCGGCCGAGGTGACGCTCGGTGGCCGGCTCGATCTCCTGGGCGATCACGCACCACCGGCCCCGGAGACCGAGGTCCCCTGCCACCTCGAGCAGCCGACGCCCGCGCGGATCGGGGTCGTGGACCACGTGCCCGTACCCGGGGATGCGCTCGCCCCGCTCGCGGAACGCGCGGACGATGCCGTCGGCCGCCTCCGAGGGATCGGAGCTGAGGTCGGCGGCCTCCCGCAGCATCAGGGCCCCCGCCTCGACCGCTCCCCCGTGGAAGTCCCCCATCCCGGCCACACCCACGGAGACGGCGGCCTGCAGCGGCACGCCGGTCGAGGCGATGTACCGGGCGGCCGCCACCGAGGGCGCGACGATCGAGTGCTCGGCCGCCGACACGAGCATGGCCTCGACCATGCGGCCCTCGTTCCCCTCGGGCAGCTCGCCGGACAGAAGGAGATAGGTGACGTCGCCGAACGATCGCGTACCGATCAGCTCCATCAGGTCGTAGCCCCGCACGCGGATCTCGTTCGGAGCGACCTTGCCGATCGCCGTGCGCCAGGGCTTCTCGGTGGGGCGCCGCTCCTCGCTCATCGTCCGCCCGCGTCGGCGCTCGCGGCGATCAGGTCCGCGATCTCGCCCACCTGCCGCGTCAGGTCGAAGTCTCGAGGCGTGTAGACGCGCGCCACACCCAGCTCGGAGAGCTTGGCCGCGTCATCGTCCGGGATGATGCCGCCCACGACCACGGGCACGCGGGAGGGGTCCACACCCTCCTCGCGGAGGCGCTCCAGCACCTTGGGGACGATCAGGTTGTGCGCCCCGCTCAGCACCGAGAGGCCCACGACGTGGACATCCTCCTCTGCCGCCGCCCGCGCGATCTGCTCGGGGGTCAGGCGGATGCCCTGGTAGACGACCTCGAAGCCGGCGTCGCGCGCCCGGACGGCCACCTGTTCCGCCGCGTTGGAGTGGCCGTCCAGGCCCGGCTTGGCCACCAGCATGCGGAGGCGCGCGACGCCGGCTCGCCGGGCCGCCTCCTCGACGCGGGCCCGCGCCTCCCGCAGGGACTCGGCGTCGGCGCCCACCCCGGAGGCCCCGCTCACGCCGGTGGGGGCCCGGAACTCCCCGAACACCTCGCGCAGCGCTGCCCCCCACTCCCCCGTCGTCACGCCGGCCCGGGCGGCCTCGATCGAAACGGGCACGAGGTTCTCGCCGGAGGCGGCGGCCGCGCGGAGGGCGTCGAGCGCCCGCGCGGCCGCCGCCCCGTCCCGCTCGGCCCTCCAGCGCTCCACGCTCTCGGCCTGCTCCGCCTCCAGCTCGGGGTTCACCTCGTGGAACGAGGCGAACCCCTCGCCCAGCCCCTCCACGAGGGGCGAGACCTCGGTCTCCGTGTACCGGTTCACACCGATCAGCGTCAGCTCGCCCTCTTCGATCGCCCGGAGCCGCTCGGCGTGCTTCGCCACGAGCCGCTCCTTCATGTAGGCGAGCGCCTCCGCCGAGCCTCCCCTGTCCAGAACCCGGCCCAGCTCCTCCCACGCCGCCGTCGCGATCTCGTCGGTCCGCTCGGCCACCACCGTCGATCCAACGAACAGGTCGCCGTGCTCGAGCAGGTCGGTCTCCTCCGCCAGGATCTGCTGGGCTCGGAGCGACCACTGCTGGTCCCACGCCCTCGGCAGCCCGAGGGCCTCGTTCCACGCCGGGAGCTGAACGGCCCGCGCCCGGGCGTCCCTGGACAGCGTCACCGAGAGCATCTCGAGCAGGATCCGGTGGACGTTGTTCTCCGGCTGGGCCGCCGTAAGCCCCAGCGAGTTCACCTGGACCCCGTACCGGAACCGCCGCATCCGCGGGTCCTCGACCCCATACCGCTCCCGCGTCAAACGGTCCCACAGCTCGACGAAGGCCCGCATCTTGCTCAACTCCTCGACGAACCGGATCCCGGCGTTGCAGAAGAACGAGACGCGCCCCACCACGCGCGGGAGATCCTCCGCCGGCACGGCCCCCGTCGCTCGTGTCGCGTCGAGCACCGCCGCGGCGTTGGCCAGCGTGAACGCCACCTCGAGCACGGGATCGGCGCCCGCCTCCTGCAGGTGGTACGAGCACACGTTGATCGGGTTCCAGGCGGGCGCCTCGCGCGCCGTCCACGTGATCAGGTCGGTCGTCAGCCGCATCGAGGGCTCCGGCGGGAAGATGAACGTCCCCCGCGACAGGTACTCCTTCAGGATGTCGTTCTGCGTCGTGCCTCGGAGCTCTGCGCGCGAGGCCCCGTGCTCGTCGGCCACCGCGACGTACAGCGCGAGCAGCCACACCGCCGTGGCGTTGATCGTCATCGAGGTGTTCATCTCGGCCACCGGGATGCCGTCCAGCACCGTGCGCATGTCCCCGAGGTGCGCGATCGGGACCCCCACTCGGCCCACCTCGCCCGCCGACATCGGGTGGCCCGGGTCGTAGCCGCACTGCGTGGGAAGGTCGAAGGCGATCGAGAGGCCCGTCTGTCCCTTGGCCAGGTTCGCCCGGAAGCGCTCGTTCGTGACGGCCGGCGTCCCGAACCCCGCGTAGGTGCGGTAGATCCAGGGACGATCCCGCTCAGGCATGCGCTGAGTCTACCCGCCGCCCCCCGCTCAGCCGCCGCCGTTCACGCCGCACACGGCGTTCAGGAAGGGATACGGGTTGATCGCCGAGCCCCCTCCCGGATGCAGCTCGAAGTGGTCGTGGGGCGGGGTGCCCACGGCGTTCCCCGTGTTCCCGACGTATCCGATCAGGTCGCCGGGCGCCACCTGCTTCCCGTCCACACCCGCGTAGCGCGAGAGGTGAGCGTTGTACACGTAGGTGCCGTCGGCCGCCCGGACGAAGACCGAATAGCCCCCGAGCGTGTTCCAGCTCTCGTCCGCGACGCCTGCGAACGGCGCCCGGATCGGCGTGCCGGCGGGGGCGAACATGTCGTTGCCCTGGTGGGTGCGGCCACCGGAGCGAGGGAACCCGAAGTCGTCGATGTAGGATCGCGGCCGGTCCACCGGGCACCACTTGAGGAGCCCGCTGGCGTCCACCGGGCGGACGTTCCCCCGCGCCGCGGCCAGGGCCGCGAGCAGCTCCCGGCGCCTCTGCTTCTTCAGCCTCTTGACGAGGGCCTCGGCCTCCTCGAGCTTGTCCGCGATCGAGGCCTCGATCCTCGCCTGCTCGTCCCAGCGGGCGTTGAGCTGCTCCTCCTGCTGCCGCAGCTCGGCCAGCAGGGCGTCCTGCTCCTCGAGCAGCACCCCCAGGTCATCCTCGAAGCGCCCCAGCTCCTCCCGCTCGACCTCGATCCCGATGGCCGTGCTGGCGTCGCCCTCGCTCAGGGCCGAGAGGAAGCTCACCCGGTCGCTGAGGTCCGAGAGCGACTCCGCCTCGAGCACGAACTCGAGCATCCCGGCGGGGCCCTGGATGTAGACCTCGCGGGCCCGCTCGTCGAGGCGCCCCTGGAGCGCGCGGATGCGGCGGCCCTTTCGCTGGATCGTCTCCTCCGTGACCTTGATCTGGTCCTGGATCGCGATCCGCTGGGCGTAGGCCTGGGCGATTCGCCTGTTGATGCCCGCGATCTCAGCGTTGAGCTGGTCGAGCTTGGCCCGCTCCCGATCGAGCTGGCGCTGGATCTGGGCCATGCGCTTCTTGGCCGCCTGCAGCTTCTCCTCGGTCGTCTGGGCGGACCCGGGAGCCACCTGGGCGAGCAGCATCAGCCCGACGGCGAGCGCGAGGCCCCGCCGCAGGCGGAGGAAGCCTTGACGGCGCCTGCTCAGCGAGTTCACGAACGGCTACCTCTACAGGAATCATGTTGCCACTGTCAACCGCTGTTCCCAGCGTGACGGCATCCGGCCGCCTGAGCAAGTATCGGCCGAAACCGCCGCCCACTACAATCCGCCGTCGTCCTGGATCGGGATCTCGTCCCTGGAGGTCGGGTCCAGGAAGAGCTCCTTGACGGCGGGGACGGCCTCCCGACACCGGCGGTCGATCGAGTGGGCCAGGGCCTCGATCGCGTCCTCGTCCAGGCCCTCGCGCAGGTCCAGGCGGGCCGTGACGAGCAGCGATTCGGGCCCCATGGCCATCGTCAGGAGCTCGACGACGTGCTCCACCCCGTCCTCGGAGAGCATGCACTCGCGGAGGAGCTCCCGCTCTTCGGGGAAGGCAGGCTCCCCCAGCAGCAGCGCCTTCGTGTCGCGGGCCAGCACGAAGGCCACGATGGCCAGGATCACGCCGATCACGATCGAGGCGCCGGCATCCCACCGCGGATCGCCGGTCAGCTGGTGGAGTCCGACGCCCACGAGGGCCACCATCACGCCGGCCACCGCCGCCGCGTCCTCGAACAGGGCGGTCTTCGCCGTCGGGTCCCGCGTCACGCGGAGGAACGAGAAGAACCGCCGGCGGCGCCGAGCCGCCTCCCGTCGCACCCCTCGGTAGGCCACCCACAGGGCGATCGCCTCCAAGACGAGCGCCACGCCCAGGACGGCGTACGGGATCGCGAAGCCCGCCTCGCCCTCGCCGTGGGGAGCGCCGATGGCCCGCACGCCCTCGTAGAGGGAGAATGCCGAA
Organism: Actinomycetota bacterium; assembly: GCA_036374295.1. Classification (GTDB taxonomy): domain Bacteria; phylum Actinomycetota; class UBA4738; order UBA4738; family CALAEC01; genus DASUTW01. The sequence continues at coordinate 5,433 of DASUTZ010000105.1, read as the reverse complement.
CCCGCCACGAAGATGAAGACCGCCGCGATGAACGCCCAGAAGAAGCGCTCCTTGCCGTACCCGAACGGGTGCCGCTCGTCGGGCTTCCGCTTCCCCAACGAGATCGACATGAGGAGCAGACCCTGGTTCGTGGTGTCGGCCATCGAGTGCGCGGCCTCCGCCAGCATGGCCGAGGACCCCGAGATGAGCCCGCCGATGAGCTTGGCCACGGCGATCACGGCATTGGCGAAGAGCGCCGCCAGGACCGTGGTCCTGCTCTCGGCGGCCATCCAGCTCTCCCCCGGCTACGTGCGCCGGCTCTCCTCGTCCCGCACGAGCCACAGCGAGGCCCCGGGGACGGGCATCAATCGCCGAACTCCGTCCCGGGAAGGCCCAGGTCCCGGGCGATCAGGACCCGCTGGATCTCGCTCGTCCCCTCGCCGATCTCCAGGACCTTCGAGTCGCGGTAGAAGCGAGCCACGGGGAACTCCTCGATGAACCCGTAGCCGCCGTGAACCTGCACCGCCTCGCGGGCGGAGGTGACCGCGATCTCCGAGGCGTACAGCTTGGCCAGGGAGGCCTCGGCCTTGTACGGGCGGCCCTGGTCGCGGAGCCACGCCGCCCTGTAGGTGGCGAGGCGAGCCGTCTCGGCCGCCACCTTCATGTCGGCGATCTTGAACTGCATCCCCTGGAACGCTCCGATCGGCCGACCGAACGCCTCGCGCTCCTTCGCGTACCGGACCGACTCCTCCAGGCACCCCTGGGCCAGGCCGACCGCCAGCGCGGCGATCGCGATCCGCCCCTCGTCGAGGGTCTGGAGGAACTGGGGGAAGCCCTCTCCCCGCTCCCCGAGGAGGTTCTCCTCGGGCACGCGGACGTCGTCGAAGGCGAGCTCGTGGGTGTCGCTGGCTCGCCATCCCACCTTCCGGTACGACTTGCCGATCTCGAAGCCGGGGGTGTCGGTGGGGACGATGATCGAGGAGATCTCCTTTCCGCCGTCCTCGGCTTCGCCGGTGACGGCGGTGATCGTGCAGACGCGGGAGATCGGCGTGCCCGAGTTCGTGATGAAGGCCTTGGAGCCGTTGATCACCCACTCGCCGTCCTCGAGGCGAGCCGTCGTCCTGGTGGCCTCGGCGTCGGAGCCGCCCCCGGGCTCGGTGAGCCCGTACGAGCCGAGGATCTCCCCCCGCGCCATCGGGACGAGCCAGCGCTGCTTCTGCTCTTCGGTGCCGTGGTGGTAGATCGGGCTGGCCCCGAGGCCGACCGCCGCCTCGAGCGTGATGGCGATCGAGGAGTCCACGCGGGCCAGCTCCTCGATCGCGATGCAGAGCGTGAGGAAGTCGGCGCCCTGGCCGCCGTACTCCTCGGGGAACGGGAGCCCGAAGAGGCCCATCTCGGCCATCTGCTTGACGATGTCCATCGGGAGCTCGCCAGCCTGGTCCATCTCCTCAACGCGAGGCGCCACGACCTCCTCCGCGAACTGGCGGACGAGCTTGCGGAACTCCTGCTGCTCCTCGGTCAGATCGAAGTCCATCCGGTCCCTCCTGAGGTCGGATCGAGTCTACCGGAGGGCCCGAGGTGGAGCCCGCGAACCCCTCGCGCTACCCTGCAAGCATGAGCGAGACCGCGATCGAGGTGCGGGGGCTGCGGAAGTCCTACGGGCACGTCGAGGCCGTCGCGGGGCTCGACCTGACGGTCCATCGCGGTGAGGTCATGGCGCTGCTCGGGCCCAACGGCGCCGGGAAGACGACCACCGTGGAGATCCTCGAGGGGCATCGGGACCGCGACGAGGGCGAGATCTGGGTCCTGGGCCACGACCCGGAGGAGCGATCGCCCGATCTCCGACGCCGCGTCGGTATCGTCCTGCAGACCACCGGCGTGGAGCCGTACCTGACCGTGGGGGAGACGATCGAGCAGTTCCGCGGCTTCTATCCGTCACCCCTCCCCCTGGACGAGGTCCTGGAGAGGGTCGGGCTGGCCGACCTCCGCGATCGCCGCGTGAAGCGGCTCTCCGGCGGCCAGCAGCGGCGGCTCGACGTGGCCATCGGCCTGGCCGGGGACCCGGAGCTGCTCTTCCTGGACGAACCCACGACCGGCTTCGATCCCTCGGCCCGCCGCGGAGCCTGGGGCATGATCCGGAACCTCCGATCGCTGGGGAAGACGGTGCTCCTCACCACCCACTACATGGACGAGGCGCAGAGCCTGGCCGACCGCGTGGCGATCCTCGTCCAGGGGCGGATCGTGGCCGAGGGGCCGCCGGCGATCCTGACGGGCGACAACCGGCTGACCACGATCAGGTTCCGGAGATCGGCGGAGGACCTGCCGCCCGAGGTGGGAGAGCCCGAGATCGAGGACGGCATGGTCCGGATCCGCACGAGCGAGCCCACCCGCGTGCTGCACGTGCTGACCGCCTGGGCCACCGCGCGGGGCGAGGAGCTGCACGAGCTCACGGTGGCGAAGCCCTCCTTGGAGGACGTATACCTCGAGCTGACGGAGAGATCCTCGTGAGCGAGGTTCGCCTGGCGGCGCGCCAGATCCTCTACGAGAATCGCGCCTTCTGGCGGAACCCGCCGGCGGCCTTCTTCACGTTCGCCTTCCCGCTGATCTTCCTCGTGATCTTCAACATGCTGTTCGGGAACGCGGAGATCGACGTGCCCGGAGGGCAGACCACCGCGTCGACCTTCTTCGTCCCCGCGATCGCCACCTTCGCCATCGTCAACGCCACGTTCACGAACCTGGCCACGTCGATCCCGTTCGCCCGCGACCAGGGCCTGTTGAAGCGCTACCGGGGGACGCCGCTCCCGGGGTGGGCCTACCTCACCGCGCGCGTCGCGCACGCGATCGTCGTCACGATCCTGCTGGTGGGTATCGTCACGGCGTTCGGCGCCCTGTTCTACGGCGTTGACGCCCCGACGAACACCTTGCCCGGCGCGCTGGTGGCGCTCGCGGTCGGCGGGTTCGCGTTCTGCTCACTGGGACTGGCCATGACGGCGATCATCCCGAACGCGGATGCGGGACCCGCCATCGTGAACGCGGTGATCCTGCCGCTGCTCTTCATCTCGGACGTGTTCGTCCAGACCGACCAGGCCCCCGCCTGGGTGAGAATCTTGGGCAGCGTCTTCCCCGTGAAGCATCTCTCCGAGGCCCTCCAGACGGCGTTCAACCCGTTCCACCCCGGGGCCGGGTTCGAGTGGGGTCACGTGGGGATCGTGGCGGCGTGGGGCGTGGCCGGGCTGATCTTGGCGATCCGCTTCTTCTCCTGGGAGCCGCGGACCTAGCGCGTCAGTGGTAGACGCGCACCACCGTGCCGATCGGCATGACGTTGTGCAGGTGGATCGCGGTCCAGTTCGGGACCCGCGAGCACCCGTGGCTCGCCGGGTAGGTCGGCACCGACGGCCACCCGTGCACCGCGCGCAGGCCGTCGAAGTACGACGGGTAGTAGAGACGGCCCGGGCTGTACCCCGCAATCTTCCGATGGACCCGGAACACGCCATCCCGGGTCGCGCCGCCGGCCCCGCTCGAGGTGTGGACGATCTCGCTGATCTCCCCCCGCCGGATCACGTAGAGGACCTGCTTCGTCTGGTCGATCTCGACGTGGAAGGCGGGTTTCGTGGAGCGGGGGCTGGGCCGCCTGGGCGACGCGAGCCGCCGCCAGGTGGCCGGGCGGACGGACTTCACCCGGGCCATCCCCTGTACCTTGTGGAAGGCGAGCACCGCATCCCCCGTGCGGTGATCGAACGCGCGGTTGATCCCCGTGAGCCAGTAGCCGAGCGAGCGAAGCCGCTGTTCGAGGAGCCGAACGACCTTCCCTCGCGAGCCCTGTCCCAGCGAGGGGAGCGGCGTCTTCCGGGGGCGGCTCCGCGCGCTCGCCCGCAGGAGGTCCTCGTGATCGAACACGGCGAGCGCGCGGAGCCGCCCCGGCTTCCGCACCGGCAGCCGCGCCGTGAACCGTCCCTCCGCCGTCAGGGGTACCTTCCGCCGGGCGATCGTCTTGACCCCACGGCGCAGGGAGACCTCCACCCGCGCCCCCGCGATCGCCGGGCGGACCCGCCCGGTCACCTTCGCCTTCCCGAAGAGGCGCAGCTGGCCCAGCTTCACGCGGACGATCGGACGAACGCGCACCCAGAGTGGGTCGCTCTGCTCGCCGTTCCACTCGGCCCGCAGTCGCACGTTCCGATCGGGCTCGAACGTGACCGAGAAGGAACCGTTCGGGCCCGAGGGCACGGGGCTCAGCACGGGGTCGCTCGTGCTCACCTCGACGATCGTCACCGGACCCTCGTCGGGCGGGTCGACCACGCCCGACAGCGTGACGCTCTCGCCGAACCGGACGGGGACGGGCTCGGCCTGGAGCGTGATGCCGGCCGCCGAACCCGCCGAGGCGGGGGCCAGACCGGTCACCGCGACGACCGCCGAGAGGCCGGCGACGACGGCGACGCGGAGGGGGCTGCGATCCATCCAGCGTTGATAGCACGAGCCGATCCGCGAGTCCACGGGCTAGGGGCGAGAGCTGCGGCTGCGGCGCCCCGACCGCTCGCCGTTCTCGGGTGTGGCCTCGGGCGACGCCCGGAGGGGTCGCTCCCGCCCGTTCGCCCTGAACACGCGAGGGACGGCCGTCCCCACCAGGATCAGCAGGACGGCCGCGAGCAGGACGATCGCCAGCGCCCGGCTCCGAATGTAGGTGATCGCGAGCGCCGAGGCGGCGAGCAGGGAGCTCCACAGGTACATGAGCAGGACCGCGGTGCGGTGCGAGTGGCCGATCTCGAGCAGGCGGTGGTGGATGTGCTCCTTGTCGGGCCGGAAGATGGCGCGACCCCGCCGGAGCCTCCGGATCACCGCCAGGACCACGTCGGTGATGGGGACGGCCAGGACGAGCACGGGGATCATCACCGGGATGGCCAGGGCCGCGAAGTCGGGATTGGCCGGCGCGTCGGTGCGCCCCACCCCCGAGACGGTCGCGGCGGCGAGGACCAGCCCCAGCAGCATGCTCCCGGAGTCGCCCATGAAGATCCTGGCCGGGTGGAGGTTGTAGGGCAGGAACCCGATCGCGGCCCCCACCACGAGCGCCGTGAAGAGCGCCGCCGGCGAGACGCCCCCGCTCCCCGACTCGAGGGCGAACGTGGGGTCCGCGGCCTGGAACGCGTAGACGAAGAAGGCCCCCGCCGCGATCGCGGCCACCCCTGCGGCCAGACCGTCCAGGCCGTCGATCAGGTTCAACGCGTTGACCATCGCCAGGACCCAAAGCAGGGTGAGCGGCACGGCCAGGTCTGGCGAGAGCGAGAGCAGCCCGATCCCGGGGAGCCAGAAGTACACGAGCTGGACGCCGAAGAGGATCAGGATCCCCCCGGCCAGGATCTGCCCGGCGACCTTGGCCGGGGCCGCCATCCCCCGCACGTCGTCGAAGGCGCCCAGCGCCACGATCACGGTGCCGGCGATCGCCACGCCGAGGGGCTCGGA
>DASUTZ010000104.1:0-9545 GCA_036374295.1 Actinomycetota bacterium | reverse complement strand
CGACAAGGTCCCCGACGACGACCGTCAGGCCGTGGAGACGGCGGTGGCCGACGTCCGCAAGGCGCTCGAGGGCGACGACCTCGACGAAATCAAGGCGAAGACCGAGGCCCTGACGGAAGCCTTCCAGAAGGTGGGCCAGGCTGTGTATCAGCAGGAGCAGGCCGCCGCCGGCGGGGCCGAGGGCGCCGAGGCCCAGGCCCCCGAGGGCGAGGAGGACGTCGTCGAGGGCGAGGTCGTGGACGAAGGGGGTAGCTCGTGACCGACGAGCAGCGGCCCGATGACGTCGTCGAGGAGGTCGTCGAGGGCGAGGTCGAGGAGGCCCCCGATACCTCGGAGCTCGACGAGGCCCGGGAGCAGGCGGCCGAGTACCTCAACCACCTCCAGCGCCTCAAGGCCGAGTTCGAGAACTACCGCAAGCGGGTTCTGAAGGAGCAGACACGCGCCATCGAGCTCGCCTCGGAGGACCTCGTCCTGAAGCTGCTCTCGGTCGTCGACGACTTCGAGCTCGCGCTCGTCGCCGCCGAGCAGAGGCCCGACTTCGAGAAGTTCCTCCAGGGCGTGGAGATGGTCTACGCCAAGCTGGTGGACGTCCTTCGGTCCGAGGGCCTGGAGAGGATCGAGGCGAAGGGCAAGCTCTTCGATCCCGAGCTGCACGAGGCGCTCTTCCAGGGCGGGGAGGAGGACGGCGACCCCTACGTCGCCGATGTCCTCCGGACCGGCTACACGCTGAAGGGGAAGGTCGTCCGTCCCGCGGGCGTGAAGGTCGAGCGCCGGGAGGTCTGAGCCGTGGCGGCCAGCCGCGAGTGGCTCGAGAAGGACTACTACGCCGCGCTCGGTGTTTCCAAGAGCGCGACACAGGCCGAGATCAAGAAGGCCTACCGGCGGCTGGCCCAGAAGCACCACCCGGACGCGAACCCGGGCGACAAGGAGGCGGAGGAGCGGTTCAAGGAGGTCTCCGCGGCCTACGACGTCCTGGGGGATGAGAAGCGCCGGGCCGAGTACGACCGCGTACGCGAGATGGCCTCCGCCGGCTTCGGCGGCGGCTTCGGCGGCGGGCCCGGGGGGGCCGGCGGCGCCCGCGTGCGGTTCGAAGACCTCGGCGGGTTCGGCGACCTCTTCGGCGACCTATTCGGGGGTGGCTTCGGCGCGGGCGCCGCCGGCCCCCGACGAGGGCCACAGCGGGGTGTCGACCTCGAGACCGAGGTCCGGATCTCGTTCGACCAGGCGATGGAGGGAGCCACGGTCCCCGTCCGCGTGGCCGGTCCCGCGCCGTGTGAGATGTGCGGCGGTTCCGGCGCCAAGCCGGGCACCAGCGTTCGCACCTGCACCCAGTGCGGGGGCTCGGGCACCGTCGCCATCGACCAGGGGATGTTCTCGATCGCTCAGCCATGCCCGCGGTGCGGCGGGAGCGGCCGGGAGATCGAGGAGCCCTGCCCCACCTGTCGGGGGAGCGGGACCCAGCGTCGGACCCGGACGCTCCGGGTCAGGATCCCCGCGGGCGTGGACGACGGCGCCCGGATCCGGCTCGCGGGCCGCGGCGAGCCCGGAGGCCCCGGCGGCCGCCCGGGCGACCTCTACGTGGTCGTCCGCGTGTCGCCCCATGAGCGCTTCGGCCGCAAGGGCAGCAACCTGACCGTGGAGATCCCGGTGACGTACCCGGAGGCGGCGCTGGGGGCGAAGGTCGAGGTCCCCACGCTCAACGGGCCCGTCACACTGAAGGTCCCGGCGGGCACGCCCTCCGGGAAGACCTTTCGGATCCGGGGGCGGGGCATCCCCAAACGACGTGGCGGCAAGGGCGACCTCCTGGCCACAGTCAAGGTGGCCGTGCCTTCGAAAGTGTCGAAGAAGGAGCGCGAGCTGCTGGAGCAGCTCCGCGAGGTGTCGGGTGAGGGCCCTCGGCCGAGGGCGTCGTGAGCGAGGTGAGCTGAGCGATGGCGGAGCGGCGGGACCGGAAGAGGGAGCAGGCGGTGTACATCATCAGCGTGGCCGCCGAGCTGGCCGGCGTGCATCCCCAGACCCTCCGGATCTACGAGCGGAAGGGTCTCGTGCGCCCCTCGCGGACGGCCGGCAACACGCGACGCTACTCCGACCGGGACATCGCCCGGCTGCGGACGATCCAGGAGATGACCCAGGCCGGCGTCAACCTGGCCGGCGTGAAGAGGATCCTCGCCATGCAGGCGGAGATCGACGAGCTTCAGGACGAGCTCGAGGAGACGAAGCAGGCGATCGAGGGGCTGCGGCGCCGCCTCCGCGAGGAGCGCCGCCGCAACAACGAGCTCGTGCTGTACGAGAGCACGGTCCTTCCCTGGGAGCGATGACATGGCGTTCGACCCGAACAGACTGACCGTGCGGTCCCGCGAGTCGCTGGGCACCGCCCAGCGAGAGGCCCGCGACCGCAACCACCAGGCGGTCGAGCCCGAGCACGTCCTCGTTGCGCTGCTCGCCGATCCCGAGGGCGTGGTCTACCCGCTGCTGCACCGGGTGGGGCTCTCGCCGCGGGCGGTGGCCGGGCGCGTCGAGGAGCGTCTCGACCAGATCCCGAAGGTCTACGGCACCACGCAAGATGCGCGACTCGCCCCGGCCACCGCCCGCGTCCTCGAGGCGGCCGCCGACGAGGCGGAGGCCCTCACCGACGAGTACGTCTCGACCGAGCACCTCCTGCTAGCGATGCTCGGCGACCAGGGCCCGCTCGGCGAGCTCCTCCGTGAGCTCGGCCTCGATCGCGACCGCCTCCTGGCCGCGCTGGCCGAGGTCCGCGGCCGCCAGCGCGTCACCGACGAGAACCCCGAGGAGAAGTACGAGGCCCTCGAGCGCTACGGTCGCGACCTGACCGACCTGGCCCGCCGAGGCAAGCTCGACCCGGTGATCGGCCGCGACGAGGAGGTCCGCCGCGTGATCCAGGTCCTCTCGCGACGCACGAAGAACAACCCCGTTCTGATCGGCGAGCCCGGCGTGGGGAAGACCGCGATCGCCGAGGGGCTCGCCCAGCGCATCGTGGCCGGCGACGTCCCCGAGTCGCTGAAGGGCCGCCGCATCGTGGCCCTCGACATCGGGGCCATGGTGGCCGGCGCCAAGTACCGGGGCGAGTTCGAGGACCGCCTCAAGGCCGTGCTCCAGGAGATCGCCGCCAGCGAGGGACAGATCATCACCTTCATCGACGAGCTGCACACGATCGTGGGCGCGGGCGCCGCCGAGGGCGCGGTCGACGCGGGCAACATGCTGAAGCCGCTCCTGGCCCGCGGCGAGCTCCGCATGATCGGGGCCACCACCCTCGACGAGTACCGCAAGCACGTGGAGAAGGACGCCGCGCTGGAGCGCCGGTTCCAGCCGGTCTTCGTCGGCGAGCCCTCGGTCGAGGACACGATCGCGATCCTGCGCGGCCTCCGCGAGCGCTACGAGGTCCACCACGGCGTCGAGATCAAGGACGAGGCGCTCGTGGCCGCCGCGATGCTTTCCGACCGCTACGTCACCGGGCGCTTCCTCCCCGACAAGGCGATCGACCTGGTGGACGAGGCCGCCAGCCGCCTCCGGATCGAGATCGACTCGATGCCCGTGGAGATCGACGAGGTGGACCGTCGCGTCAAGCAGCTCGAGATCGAGCGGGCCGCGCTGAAGAAGGAGACCGACGAGGCGTCGAAACAGCGCCTGGAGAAGATCGAGCAGGAGCTGGCCGACCTGAACGAGCAGCTCAGCGCCATGCGGGCCCACTGGGACCGGGAGAAGGAGCACATCTCGCGGATCCACGAGCTGAAGTCCGAGCTCGAGGAGACGAGGGGCCAGGCCGAGCGCGCCGAGCGCGACGGCGATCTGGAGCGCGCCGCGGAGCTCCGCTACGGCCGGATCGTCGAGCTGGAGAAGGAACTCGAGGCCGAGAACGCGACGCTGGCCGAGGTCCAGGCCGACCGCAAGATGCTGAAGGAGCGAGTGGACGAGGAGGACGTGGCCGAGGTCGTCTCGGCATGGACCGGCGTGCCGGTCTCGCGCCTCCTGGAGGGCGAGATGCAGAAGCTCGTCCGCATGGAGGAGGCCCTTCACGAGCGCGTCGTGGGCCAGGACGAGGCGGTGACGGCCGTGGCCAACGCGATCCGGCGCTCCCGGGCCGGCCTCTCGGACCCCAATCGCCCGATCGGCTCGTTCATCTTCCTCGGTCCCACCGGGGTGGGGAAGACCGAGCTCGCTCGGGCCCTCGCCGAGTTCCTCTTCGACGACGAGCGGGCGATGGTGCGGATCGACATGAGCGAGTACCAGGAGCGCCACGCCGTGGCCCGCCTGATCGGCGCGCCTCCCGGCTATGTGGGCTACGAGGAGGGCGGCCAGCTCACCGAGGCCGTCCGCCGCCGCCCCTACTCGGTGATCCTGCTCGACGAGATCGAGAAGGCTCACGCCGACGCGTTCAACGTGTTGCTCCAGGTCCTCGACGACGGCCGCCTCACCGACGGCCAGGGCCGCACGGTGGACTTTAAGAACGCCGTCGTGATCATGACCTCGAACCTGGGGAGCCGCTGGTTCTTCGAGGAGACGCTCTCGCCGGAGCAGCGGCGCGAGCAGGTGCTGGCCGAGATGCGCGAGGCCTTCCGCCCCGAGTTCCTGAACCGCGTGGACGACGTGATCGTCTTCGACCCGCTGGACAAGGAGCAGATCGCCGAGATCGTGGACATCCAGGTGCGGCGGTTCGCGGAGCGGCTCGCCGAGCGGCGACTCACGCTGAAGCTGACCGACGATGCCCGGAGCTACCTGGCGGAGCGGGGGTGGGACCCCGCCCTCGGCGCCCGGCCGCTGAAGCGACTGATCCAGAAGGAGATCCAGGACAAGCTCGCGCTGGCTCTGCTCGAAGGCGAGATCACCGACGGCGACCACCTCGTCGTGGACCGCTCGGGCGACGGGCTTGTGGTGCAGAAGGCCTGAGGATGGGACGAGGGAACGCCTCGGTTGGGGAAGCCGTAGAGAGGATCGGGAGGCCTATGGCTCGTCGATCAGAACTAGGACATCCTCGACGGAATCGAGGCTTCGCCAGGCGTGCGGCAAGTCCTCGAAGCGCTCCAGGGCGCTGATCAGACTGCCGTTGGCATCCTCGATCAGGAAACCTTGAACGTACGCGGTCGTGATCCTGGAGCCGGTTGGTCTGCCAGCGCCCGCCTCCAGGATCGTGTCCCAGTATGGCTCCTGTGTTCGATCGTCGAGAAGAACACGCCGTATGCTCTTGGCACGGTCGCTGCGAACGCCGCGTGGTCGAACGGGTGCCGTTCGTCGGTCCCCTCACCGGTGGGCCCAGCCTCGCCGGGACCCACATAGGCGGGATGAGGCACCTCCACGTAAACGCTCCCGGCGCGCGCGACCTCGAGATCTTGTCGAACGATGCTCTCGACCTTCACCTCCAGTACCGAGGTCGCGACAACAGGATCACTTTCGACAGCTGGGGCGGAGGATTGCCCAGGCCGCACAGCCACGATCGTGCCTACCACGACGGCGTCTGCGGCAGCGTCGAGGTCAGCCGGAGTCGCGAAGGGAGAGCGGTCGTTCTTGAACTGTCCCATGAAGAAGAGGAAGGCTGGGGTGATCTCACGCGTTGACGGCTGCACGCGGTGAAGCTCCAAGGAGGGAGAGCCACGATCGCTCTGTACGCACCCCCCCAGGAGCAACGCTATCGCCACCGCGATCGTCGCTGATCTCGCCGTCAATACCGCCACCTCCTCTCTCCCTCAGGCCTAGCACATCCTTTTCTTGGATGTGATTTCTGGAGCATGGGTTCCCATGGCTCCTAGTAGGTTGGGTTGATGTGGTCATCGATGTGGCGTGGGTGAGCGGGGCGGGCGACCGGTGGATAAGGTGCCCTGGTGCGGGCCCCATCGTCCCGTCGTCCCGTCAGGCGGCGTCGCCTCGATGCCGTCTGGATCGTGGCCGGCCTCGGCACGCTCCTGCTGACGGGGGCGGTCGCGAGCGGCGGGACCGTTCCCGGATGGGAACAGGCGGTCTTCCACGCGATCAACGGGCTTCCCTCGTGGCTCAGGGTGCCGATGCAGGCCGCCGAGATCCTGGGGGTCCTGCTGGTGGGACCGGCGGTCGCGGTCATCGCGCTGGGGTTCCGGAGGCTGCGGCTCGCCGTCGCCGCGGTCCTCGCCACCGTCCTGAAGCTGGCGCTGGAACGGGTCGTGAAGCTGGTCGTGGAGCGTCCCCGGCCGGCCGTGTCCACGCCCGACGCCATCGCCCGCGGGGTGCCCATCCGCGGGCTCGCCTTCGTCTCCGGCCACGCCGTGCTCACGGCGGCCCTCGCCGGGGTGGTCACCCCGTACCTCCGGGGGGCCTGGAGGGCGCTTCCGTGGGCGCTCGTAGGCCTGGTCTGCTTCGCGCGCGTGTACCTCGGAGCGCACAACCCGCTCGACGTGGTGGGCGGCGCAGGGCTCGGCCTGGCCATCGCCGGTGCGCTCAACCTGATCCTCGGCGTGCCCGCCGCAGGGATCGAAGAGGAGGCGAACCCCCCCTAGCGCTTCCCGGCCAAGGCCTCTCCGGGCTGTGTTGGCGACGCGCCGGCTGGGCGGGCTACGAGGAGGGCGGCCGGCCTACCGAGACCGTCCGGCGCGAGCGTACTCGGTTGTCCTGCTCGACAAGATCGAGAAGGCGCACGCCGGCACGTTAGCTCCTTCGGGCGGCACCTGGTCCCTGCCGGCTAGGGCCCTTCGACCCTATCCCCTCCGGGGCACTCGGCCCAGAATCGTCCTTCGTGGGTCACCGTTCCCGACGGGTCGGGGAGGTGATGCTGGGGACCCGGCGGGCCGAGTCTGAGCGCGGGGAGATGACAGAGATGCATGAGATCGGCCTGATGTACCGCTGGGGGAAGCTGGTGCCTGGGCGGGAGCGCGCCGGCATCGAGCACTTCGCGTCGGCGATCGAGTTCTTCGGGAAGAAGCTTACGGAGGGTGTGATCACCTTCTTCGAGCCCTACTTCTCCAGGACGACGGACCTCGAGACCGAGGCGGGGTTCATCCTGATCAAGGGCCCTCGAGAGAAGGTCCTGGAGCTGATGGAAGACGAGGAGTACTTGGTCCTGCTCACCAAGACCAGCTACCTGGTGGAGCACTTCACGGTCGAGATGCTGACCGTGGGCGAGGAGATCCAGGTTCAGCTCGAACGCGCCCAGAAGGTGTTCGCAGAACTGGGCATCTAGCCGCATCGGTGAGGGACGAGCCACGGGGGGCGCGCCTGCGCCCCCCGCCGGCTTCTCGGCCGCGCCACCACTCTGTGTGATCTCAATTCCAGCACTGCGCCGGGTGGCAGGACCGCACGGTGTCCTTACCGCGCTGGCTACCCGAGTCTGGCCAACTGATCGCCCAACTCAGGATGCCCGGGAGTCCATCGTCTCGGCCAAGCCCAGGATCACGTCAGGGCTCGGCGCGCTTTCGAGGAGAGCCGAGGCGATCACGAACAGGACGAGGTTGTCGGTCTTCCAGACGTAGAGGAGCGCGCTCCGTTGCCTGGCGTCCCCGTCCACGGGGCCGGAGAGACCCGCCGACTCAGCTCCCAGCCCGTCCGCGGATATCTCCGTCGCCTCGGTCAGTCGGCCCTCGACATCCTCGAGGACGACTGCCATCCCCGCCTCGGCCCTGCTGCTGTCCTCGAAGACCATCGCTCCAGACGTAACTTCGAGATGGGTGGTCACCCCGCCAGTTGGGCCGAAGACCGTCGCATACCCGTCGACGAACCCCTCGCCCTGCAGCCTCTCCTGGCCGTCGACGGAGAAGTCGCGCAGCGCACGCGCCCCTGACTCATCTCGCTCATGCACGGTCCCCTCTGGGGCTTCGCTCGCCTGGAGCACGATCGCCGGGAGCTCGGAGGCCTCGTATCCGTCTCCCCCGCAGGATGCCGCCGCGACAAGAAGCGCCAGTGCGAGTGCGCCCAACCCCTTGCCCGCCCGGCTCGAACGCGCCAGATCGCGAGGTCGCAAAAGCCTCCGCATCTTCGCCTCCCCTTTCCAGCCGACAGCCGAGGTCTGCCTCCCGTATGAACAGATGCACGAGGAAATCCTTCTGTTGCGCCCTATCCTGCGGATCCGGAAGCGTCGCTGAGGAAGGGGGGCGCAGCCCCGCGGCGGCTACGGCGTCGCCGCGAGACTAACGAGGAGCCACAGGCGACCCAAGGCTGTCCGGGTTGAGGAACCTCCGCCGCGCCGCCCACAAAGCCCGCCCCAGCCTTTACCTGCGTCGATGACCCTCCGATACTGGAGTCGTGGATCCGGTCCTGATCTTCATCCTCGGCGTCGTGGGCGTCGCCGTCGTGGGCGGCCTCAGCTGGTACTTCGCCAAGAAGCGGCGGGAGGCGTTCGCGCTCTTCGCTCGCTCGCACGGGATGACCTACTCGCGCCACGACCCCTACGGCACGGTCGACCTTCCCTTCCGCCTCTTCACGATGGGCCAGGGGCGGAAGGTCGAGAACGTCCTCTCGGGGGAGTGGCGAGGCAGCCCCGTCCGGGCCTTCGACTACTGGTACTACACGGAGTCGACCGACAGCAAGGGGAACCGCACGAAAACCTACTACCGCCACACGTGCGCGCTGCTCGAGATCGAGGCCGCGTTCCCTCCGCTCGCGATCACCCGCGAGAACGTCTTCACGCGGATGGCCGACGGGCTCGGGTTCCGCGACATCGAGTTCGAGTCGCCTGAGTTCAACAAGCGCTTCCAGGTCAAGGCCAAGGACCGGCACTTCGCTTACGCGTTCATCGACGGAGGGATGATGAAATGGCTGCTCGGCCTCCCCCGCAAGTGGCAGTTCGAGGTCGTGGGGGCCTGGATCCTCGCCTACGAGAGGAAGCGGATGAAGCCCGAGGAGTTCCCCCCGCTGATCGAGATGGCCCTCGCCTTCCGCCAGCAGGTGCCGCGGGCCGCGCTGAGCCTGTATGGTCAGGGCGTCGAAACGTCGAGGGAGGAGCGCGCATGATCGTCCTGTGGGTGGTCCTGGGCATCGTCGCCCTGGTGGTCATCGGCGGCATCGTGTCCTACAACCGGTTCGTCCGGCAGCGGCAGGCGATCAAGGACGCGTTCGCCAACATCGACACCGAGCTGCGGCGCCGCTACGACCTCATCCCGAACCTCGTCGAGACGGTGCGCGGCTACCAGATCCACGAGAAGGAGGTCCTCGAGGAGGTCACCCGGGCCCGCGCCGCCGCGACAGCGGCCACGGGGTCGCCGGCCGAGCAGGCCGCCGCCGAGGGGCCGCTCGTCGCCGCCCTGCGGCAGCTGTTTGCCGTCGTCGAGAACTACCCGCAGCTCCGCGCCAACGAGAACTTCCTCGCCCTCCAGCAGGAGCTTGCCGTCACCGAGGACCGTCTCCAGACAGCACGCCGCTTCTACAACGCGAACGTCCGCGACTACAACCAGCGGGTGCAGGGCTTCCCATCGAACATCATCGCCTCCTGGTTCAACTTCGAGGAGGAGGAGTTCTTCGAGATCGAGGAGGCGATGCGGGAGACGATGGAGCAGGCCCCGCAGGTCGACTTCACGGGGACGCGGGGGGAGGCGGAGCCTCCGGCTGCGTCTCCTCCTCCGGGTGGGGAG
>DASUTZ010000103.1:0-13220 GCA_036374295.1 Actinomycetota bacterium | reverse complement strand
CCGGGGGCGAGCGGCGCCGGCTCGACGTGGCGATCGGGCTGGTCGGACGACCCGAGCTCCTCTTCCTCGACGAGCCCACGGCCGGCTTCGACCCGCGAGCGCGCAAGGAGTTCCACGAGCTGATCCACAGGCTCTCGGATCTCGAGGACACGACGATCTTGATGACCACCCACGACCTGGATGAGGCGGAGAGGGTGGCCGACCGCATCCTCATCCTGGCCCGGGGACGGATCGTGGCCGACGGGACCGCCGACGAGCTCGCTCGCCTCGTGACCCGTGACGCGCAGGTCCGGTGGAGCCGGAACGGCGAGCGATTCACGCACGCGACGCCGGATGCGACGCGCTTCGTCCGCGAGCTGTTCGCCCGGCACGGCGACGAGGTATCCGATCTCGAGGTGCGTCGGGCGACGTTGGAGGACACCTACCTGGAAATGGTGCAGCGTCACGAGGCCGGCGTCGAGGAGGCCGCGCCAGGCTTCGAGGGGCTCGGCCGATGAGTCCCAAGGCGCACGTGGTTCGCACGGGGCTCCGCCGAGGGTGGACGGAGTTCGTCCTCAGCGTTCGGAGCCCGCAGGATCAGGGCTTCTACATCTTCTCGGCCGCCATCGTGCTGCTCTATCTCTTCTTCAACAGGGACTCCGACGTGGCGGGGACCTCCCTGTCGCATGCGGCCGTGACGCTGCCCAGCATCCTCGGGGCGATGGTCACGTTCAGCCTCATCATCGGGCCCGCGTACCAGCTGGCGATGGACCGCGAGGACGGAACGCTGCTTCGGGCCAGGGCCCTGCCGCATGGGATCCTCGGATACGTCTCCGGTCAGGTCCTGACGCACTCGCTCGCCCTCATCCCCTCGTTCGCGGTGATCCTCCTCCCGAGCGTCGTGCTCTTCGAGGGGGTGATGCAGGGGGGCCCGGGTGGATGGCTGACCATGGTCTGGGTGATCGGGCTCGGGCTGCTGGCCGCGATGCCGATCGGGATCATCATCGGGTCGCTTGCCCCAGGGGTGCAGAAGGTCGGCACCTGGGGGATGCTCCCGGTCCTCGTGCTGTTCGGGATCTCAGGGATCTTCTCCCCGCTCCAGAGCCTGTGGGGATGGGTCCAGGTCGTGGCGCAGGTCTTCCCCATGTACTGGCTGGGCCTGGGGATGCGATCGGCTTTCCTCCCGGACGCTGCCGCGGCCATCGAGATCGGTGGCTCGTGGCGGACGCTGGAGACGGTCGCGGTGCTCGGTGCGTGGGCGGTGGCGGGACTGCTCCTGGCGCCGGTCGTGCTGCGCAGGATGGCCCGCAGGCAGTCCGGCTCCCAGGTCGAGGCCGCCCGGCACGAGGCGGTCCAGTGGGTCCGCTGAGGCGTCCGGGCTCCTAGTCGCTCACCGCCGCGAGTGCTTTCTCCAGGATGCCCAGGCCCTCTTCCAGGAGCCCGTCGTCGATCGTGAGGGGAGGCAGCAGGCGCACGACGTTGTCGTAGGTCCCGGCCTTCAGCGCGATCAGGCCCTGCGCGTGGCACTCGTGAAGGACCTGCGCGGCGGCCTCCTTCGCGGGCTGCTTCGTTCTGCGGTCGCCCACGAGCTCCATCGCGACCATGGCGCCGAGTCCGCGCACGTCGCCGATCAGATGGAAGCGCTCCGCGAACCCGCGGAGGGCCTCCGTCATCGTGGCGCCGACTCGCTCGGCACGCTCCAGCAGCCCCTCGCGCTCGATCTGGTCGATGACGGCGAGCGAGGCGGCGGCCGCCACGGGGTTGCCACCGAACGTGCCCCCGAGCCCGCCAACGTGGATCGCGTCCATCGCGTCCCTGGGGCCCGTCACCCCACCGATCGGCAGGCCGCCGCCCATCGCCTTGGCGGTCACGACGATGTCCGGGACGATTTCGAAACGCTCGCTGGCGAACCACCCGCCCGTGCGTCCGAAGCCGGTCTGGATCTCGTCCGCCACGTAGAGCGCCCCGCTCTCCGCGCACCAGGCGCTGAGGCGCCGCACGAACTCGGAGCCGGGGACGACGAATCCGCCCTCGCCCTGGACGGGCTCCAGGATCACGCAGGCCACGTTCTCGGCTCCGATGTGCTTCTCGATGCCGTCGATCACGAGGTCGGCGCAGCGCGGTCCGCACTCCTCGTACGGCTCACCGGTGGCGCAGCGGTACGGGTAGGAGATCGGGAAGCGGTAGACGTCCGGCGCGAAGGGGCCGAACCCCTGCTTGTAGGGCATCACCTTCCCCGTAAGCGACATCGCCAGGAGGGTGCGGCCGTGGAACGCGTGGTCGAAGGTGACGACGGCGGGCCGGCCGGTCGCGTAGCGGGAGATCTTGACCGCGTTCTCAACGGCCTCCGCCCCCGAGTTCACGAGCATCGTCATCTTGTCGTGGTCGCCGGGCGTCAGCTCGTTGAGCCGCTCGGCCAGGGCGAGGTAGGGCTCGTTCATCGTCACGTGGAAGCACGTGTGGGTGTAGAGGCCGGCCTGCTCGCGAATCGCCTCCACGACGGGGGGTGAGGTGTTCCCCACGTTGAGCACGGCGATGCCCGTCCCGAAGTCGATCAGCCGGTTGCCGTCGACGTCCTCCACGATCCCGCCCGACGCTGCGCGGACGAAGGTCGGGACGGTGTTGAAGACCCCTCGGGGGATGGCGGCCTCCCGGCGGGCCAGCAGCTCCCTCGAGCGGGGGCCGGGGATCTCGGTGACGACGCGGCGCTCCTGCGGGATCTCCATGGACAGCTCCTGGGGGTCGGACGGCGCTAGTGTCGCTTGCTCGCCGCGGCCGTGGAACGGCCGCGGCGAGCAAGCGACCAACCCGCCTTTGTACGGACCGTACACGACCCGCCGGCCCGACGGTGCTCTTGTACAGACCGTACAATCCCCACGTGACCCTCCGCGTCGACGACATCCTCAGATCCCCCGGGCTCGCCCTGCAGCTGGTGGGCGGACGCTCGGGGAAGGGCAGCATCGTGCGGTGGGTCCACGTGAGCGAGCTCGAGGACCCGACGCCCTGGTTGAAGGGCGGCGAGCTCCTGCTGACCACCGGCATGGGGGTGGGGCGCTCCGCCGCCAAGCAGCGCTCATACCTCCGGAGGCTGGCCGACGCCGAGCTGGCCGGGCTCGGCTTCGGCACCGGGTTCTCGTTCACGAAGGTCCCCAAGGCGATCCGCGACGCGGCGGACGAGCTGGGCTTCCCCGTCTTCGAGGTGCCCTACGCCGTCCCGTTCATCGCGATCACGGAGATGGTCTTCTCGCGGGCGGCCGGGGAGCAGGTGGAGATCCTCCAGCGCTCGATCGAGGCGCAGACGGCCCTCACCCGCGCGGTCATCGACGGCGAAGGGGTGGATGGGGTGGTCCGCGAGCTCGCCGGCGTGGTGGGGGGATGGGCAGTGATTCTGGAGCTCCACGGCGTGGCGCTGGCGACGGCGCCCGCGTCCGCCGCCCGCCGGACGGCGCGCCTCTGGGAGGAGATCCAGGCCCGTCGCGCCGACGGCCCGGGCTTCAGCCTCTCGCTCGTGGACCGTGGAGACCACGTCTCGATCCAGCCGGTCGGGGCCCGGGGGCACGTGGAGGCCTTCCTCGCGGTTGGGAAGGGCGAGGCGCTGTCCCAGCTCGATCGGGTCGTGGCCGCCCACGCCGTGTCGCTGGTGGCCATCGAGCTCGACCGGAGACGGGCGGTCGTCGACACGGAGCGGCGGCTCCGAGGGGACTTCCTCGACGCGCTGGTGCGCGGGGAGCTCTCGGCGCGGAAGGCCGCGGAGGGGCTCCACCGGTTCGGGTTCGAGCGGACCGACGAGGTGGCCGTGCTCGCGCTGGAGTCCCCGTTTCCGGTGGAGGATCTGCTGTGGGCGGCGGAGGACGTGCTCTCGCGCCGCGGCGGTGGGTACCTGACCGCGCCGCGCGAGCAGGACCTCTACGTGCTCGTCCACCCCGACGGCGAGGAGGGCTTCGGCGAGCTCCGGCGCGAGGTGGCCGGGAAGCTCCGCAGCTCGGTCCGGCTGGGTGCCGGGAGCGCAGTGCGCCCGACCCAAGCGGGAACCAGTCTCCGGGAGGCGAGCTACGCGCTGAAGGTCGCCCGGCTGGAGGGTCGGGACAGCGCGGACTTCCGCGCCCTCGGGACCTACCGCCTGCTCCTCAGCCTGCAGGAGCCCGACGCGCTGCGGGCGTTCGCCGACTCGGTGCTCGCCCCGCTGGACCGTTACGACGCCGATCACGGAGGCGAGCTCGTTCCCTCGCTCCGCGCCTTCCTGGAGCACAACGCGAGGTGGGAGTCGGCGGCGGGGGAGCTCTTCGTACACCGCCACACCCTCCGATATCGGATGCGGAAGGTGGAGGAGCTGGCCGGGAGAGATCTGGGGTCGGCTCACGACCGGATGGAGTTCTGGCTGGCGCTCCGGGCCCGGGACCTCCTCAGGGAGACCGAGCGGCCCGCGAGCTGATCGCGCCCGTCCGGCGCGAGACTTGGCCCATCCGTACAAGCGGGGGGCGGTGGTTGCTCCCTCGCGCGCGTCCTCGCCGGTCCTCCCTCTGGTATGAACCGTCCGGTGCGGAGGAGGGAGGTCCTTGGCCGGCGGCAACGTAGCCGGACGTTCGACCGATGGACGGACGGACGTCGCTGAGCAGGTGACGGAGACGACCTCCGCCGTCGAGTTCCGCAACGTCAGGAAGCGCTTCGGCGACGTGGTCGCCGTGGACGGCGTCGACCTCGAGATCCGCCAGGGGGAGTTCTTCTCGCTGCTCGGACCGTCGGGCTCCGGCAAGACGACCTGTCTCCGGATGATCGCCGGGTTCGAGCTGCCGAGCGAGGGCACGGTGCACCTCTCGGGGCGGGACGTCACGCGTCTCCCTCCCTACGACCGGGACGTCAACACCGTCTTCCAGGACTACGCCCTCTTCCCTCACATGACCGTGGCCGACAACGTGGGCTACGGCCTCATGGTCCGGAAGGCGCCGCGGGACGAGCGCCGGGAGCACGTGGCGGAGGCCCTTCGGATGGTGCGGCTCGAGGGGTTCGACGGCCGGAAGCCGCAGGAGCTCTCGGGGGGCCAGCGGCAGCGGGTGGCTCTGGCCCGCGCGCTCGTCAACCAGCCCTCGGTCCTGCTGCTCGACGAGCCGCTCGGGGCGCTGGATTTGAAGCTCCGTCAGCAGATGCAGATCGAGCTGAAGGCGATCCAGGAACGCGTGGGCCTCACGTTCATCTACGTCACGCACGACCAGGAAGAGGCGCTCACGATGAGCGACCGGATGGCGGTCCTCAACGAGGGGCGGGTGGAGCAGGTGGGCGCGCCCGCGGACGTCTACGAGCGGCCGACGAGCGAGTTCGTGGCGGGGTTCGTGGGCGTCTCGAACGTCCTCCACGGCGAGGCGGCCCGGGCCATCACCGGGGAGGCCGGGTCGTTCACGATCCGGCCCGAGAAGATCCGGATCGCGAGCCTTGACGACCGGCCGGGTCCCGACGAGCACTCGGCCACGGGCAGTGTGCGCGACGTCGTCTACCTCGGGGCGCAGACCCGATACTTCGTGGAGCTCGACTCCGGCGAGGGGCTCGTCGTCCTGCGGCAGAACCTCCACGGCACGTCGACCGACGCCCTGCAGGTCCAGGGCAGGAAGGTGCGGCTCATCTGGAACAAGCAGTTCAATCGCTCGGTCGAGGGGGCCGAGGGGGACGCCGGGCCGGCGGGCCCGGGAGCCGGGCCCGCCGGCCCGGGAGAGGAGGAGGACGCATGAGGGCACAACTCCGATGGTGGGCGCTGCTGGCTGTGGTCGTGCTCGCGGCCGCGAGCTGTGGCGACGACGGCGGCGACGGCGAGGCCGCGGGCGGCGGCGGGGGAGGGATGATCACCGAGCTCGGGGAGAACGAGGGCCAGGTCAGCATCATCGCCTGGGCCGGCTACATCGAGGACGGCAGCACGGATCCGGCCTACGACTGGGTGAGCGGCTACGAGGAGGAGACCGGCTGCGAGGTGAGCGTCAAGACGGCCGCGACATCCGACGAGATGGTGGCGCTGATGCAGGAGGGTTCGGGCTTCGACCTCGTGACGGCGTCCGGGGACGCGAGCCTGCGGCTCATCACCGGGGGCACCGTCCAGCCGATCAACCTCGACCTGGTCCCGAGCTACGACACGGTCGACGAGCGGCTCCAGGACGCCCCTTGGCACACCGTGGACACGGACGGCGACGGTGAGGCGGAGCACTACGGCGCGCCCTACGAGTGGGGCTCCAACGTCCTGATGTACAACACCGAGGCGTTCGCAGGCGAGGCCCCCACGAGCTGGAGCGCGGTGTTCGAGGAGCAGACGCTCCCCGACGGGGAGTCGAACAGGGGCCGGGTGCAGGCGTACGACGGTCCGATCTACGTGGCCGACGCCGCGCTGTACCTGATGCACCACCAGCCCGAGCTCGGCATCACGGACCCGTACGCGCTGACGAGGGAGCAGTTCGACGCCGCGCTCGAGCTGCTGCGGCAGCAGCGGGAGCTCGTCTCGCGATACTGGCACGACGCCTTCATCCAGATCGACGACTTCACGAACGAGGGGATCGCGGCGAGCTCCTCCTGGCCCTTCCAGGTGAACATCCTGAAGGCCGAGGGCGAGCCGATCGACAGCGTCATCCCCGAGGAGGGGGCGACCGGCTGGGCCGACACGACGATGATGCACGTGAACGCCCCGCACCCGAACTGCGCGTACCGCTGGCTCGAGTGGTCGCTGAACCCGAAGGTGCAGGGCGACCTGGCCGCCTGGTTCGGCTCGGTGCCGTCGGTCCCCGCGGCCTGCGAGGAGAGCGAGCTTCTCGGCCCAGACGGGTGCGAGACGAACGGATTCGACAACTTCGACCAGATCCACTTCTGGAAGACCCCGCAGTCCGACTGCTTCGAGCCTGGGGGCGGGAAGGAGTGCGTGCCGTACCACGAATGGGTCACGAGCTACGTCGCGGTGATCGGCGGGCGCTGATCCGCGGCGACGATCGGGGGGCGGGGCTCCGCCCGGGGCCCCGTCCCTCGCTCACCCCGCCCTCGAGCGGAGGATCATGGCGGTAGCGACCGAGACGGTCCCGATCGCCCGGCGCGTGTCGGCGTTCCTGTACCGGCACCCGGGCATCAAGCTCGCGCTGCTGCTCTCGCCCGGGCTCGCCCTGCTCGGGATGGTCTACGGGGGCTCGCTGGCTGCCCTCCTCCTCCAGAGCCTCTACCGGCTGGAGGAGTTCACCGGCCTCATCGTCCAGGACATCAGCCTGGACACGCTGGGCCAGCTGACCGACCGGGCTCACCTCGACATCATCGCCCGGACCACGGCCATGGCCGCCACGGTCACGATCGGGTGCGCGGCGGTTGCGTTTCCGCTCGCCTACTACATGGCGAAGTTCGCCTCGCCGCGGATGAAGACGTTCTTGTACCTGCTCGTCCTGATGCCGCTGTGGTCCAACTACCTGGTCCGCGTGATCTCGTGGAAGCTGATCCTGGCCCAGGAGGGCATCTTCAACTGGTTCGTGGACAAGCTGGCCCTGGACGGGGTGCTGCGATGGGCGCTCGGGGCCCCGGTGATCGGCGGGCCCTCGATCTCGCAGTCCTTCCTCGGGATGTGGATCGTCTTCGTCTACACGTGGCTGCCGTTCATGATCCTGCCGCTCAGCGCCGCCCTGGAGCGAGTTCCCGACTCGCTGACCGACGCGTCGGGGGATCTCGGGGCGCGTCCCGCGATGACGTTCCGCAAGGTGATCCTCCCCCTGGCCCTGCCGGGGCTCATCGCGGGGTCGATCTTCACGTTCTCCCTCACGCTCGGCGACTTCATCATCCCGAGCGTGATCGGGAACTCGACGTTCTTCATCGGGCCGTTCGTGCTGCTGCAGCAGGGGACGGCCGGCAACCTCCCGCTGGCGGCGGCGATGTCGCTCGTGCCGCTCGTGATCATGACCCTCTACCTCCTCGGCGCGAGGCGGGCCGGGGCCTTCGAGGCGCTGTGATGGGCAGGGGCTGGGGGCTTCGGGTCGCGTCGGGGGCGGTGATCCTCTTCCTCTACTTCCCGATCACCATCATCTTCCTGTACGCCTTCACGACCGAGACGGCCGCGTTCACGTTCCCCCCACCGGCTCTGACGACGAGGTGGTTCGGCGTGGCCGCCGACAATCCGGCGATCTGGGAGGCGCTTCGTCTGTCGCTGACGGTGGCGGCGATCACGACGGCGATCGCGCTCGTCTTCGGGAGCCTCATGGCGGCGGCCGTCTACCGGACGCGCTTCTTCGGGCGCGAGGCGATCTCGTTCCTCGTGGTGCTGCCGATCGCGCTGCCCGGGATCGTGACGGGCATCGCCCTCCGCTCGTCGATCGCCATCCTCGACGTGCCGTTCAGCCTCTGGACGATCGTGATCGGCCACGCCACCTTCACGGTGGTCATCGTCTACAACAACGTGCTGGCGCGGTTCCGAAGGATGTCGCCCAGCCTCGTCGAGGCCTCGATGGACCTGGGGGCGTCGGGGTGGCAGACGTTCCGGCACATCCTGCTGCCGAACCTCGGCACCGCGCTGCTGGCGGGGGGCCTTCTCGCCTTCGCGCTCTCCTTCGACGAGATCATCGTGACGACGTTCACCGCAGGGCAGCAGCAGACGCTGCCGATCTGGATCTTCTCCAGCCTGTTTCGTCCCCGGGCCCGTCCGGTGACGAACGTGGTGGCGATCATGGTCGTGCTTGTGACGGCGATACCGATCCTGCTGGCCGCACGGCTTGCGCGGGGGGAGTCGGGCGGCCGGATCGGCGCCCGGCCGAGGGCCGGGCCCGGCGGCGGCACGCAGTAGGCTGGTCGGGATGGAGACGGACGGCAGGGCCGCCGCGCGTGCGCTGGGACGTGTGGGCGTCTGGACCTTCACGCTCGACGCGAACCCCGCCGCGGCGGCCCGGGAGGCCGTGGCCGAGCTGGACGAGCTCGGGTACGGCGCGGTCTGGATCCCCGAGGGCCGGGGGAGCAAGGAGGTCCTGAGCCACGCCGCGGTCCTCCTGGGCGCCTCCGACCGCATCCCGCTCGCCACGGGGATCGCGAACATCTGGTTCCGGGACCCGGCGGCCATGGCGAGCGGCGCGCGGACGCTGGCCGACGCGTTCCCCGGCCGCTTCGTGCTCGGGGTCGGGGTGAGCCACGCGCCGACGGTGGAGCGGCGGCTGGGGTTGGCCTACGAGCGGCCGTACTCCCGGATGGTCGACTACCTGGATGGGATGGAGGCCGCGCGGTACCCGGCGGGGGGCGCCGGCGGCGCGCCTCCGCTCGTGCTCGCGGCGCTCGGTCCCCGCATGCTGCGCCTGGCCGCGGGGCGCGCCGCCGGCGCCCACCCCTACTTCGTCTCCGTGGAGCACACGGCGCAGGCCAGGGAGATCCTGGGGGAGGCGCCCCTGCTGGCGCCGGAGCAGGCGGTCGTGCTGGAGACCGATCCCGGCCGGGCCCGCGAGGTGGCCCGCGGCTACATGGGCCACTACCTCAAGCTGCCGAACTACGCGGGGAACCTCCGCCGGCTGGGATGGTCGGACGACGACGTCGACGGCCCCTCCGACGCGCTCGTGGACGCCATCGTGGCCTGGGGCGACGAGGACGCGGTCGTCCGGCGGGTCCGGGAGCACCTCGACGCGGGGGCCGACCACGTTTCGGTGCAGGTACTCCTGGAGGACGCGCGCGCGATCCCGCTGGACGGGTATCGTCGCCTCGCCCCCGCGCTCCTCGACTAGTCCTCCGCCGCGCCGTGCCGTCCGATCGACCAGCCGGTCGGCGCTCACCGTCCGCGGGTGGCGGCGACCGGTCCGGTGGGGATGGGGAACCTCGGGGGCAGCTCTACGACGAAGCTCCGGCCTCCATCCCGCTCCGCCACCGTGAGTCCATCGCCGCCGGCCCAGAACGCCAGGCCCCCCGACACCGCCAGATGGGCGGGGTCGCGGGGGAACGAGCGCGAGATCCGGCCGACACCTCGGGCGCCCAATTCCCAGGAGCCGGCGCCGCTCCGGGCCCTCGGGGTGAGCCGGAGCTCGGGGGCGCGACGGACACGTCCGTCGCGCACGTTCCACGCGATCGCCTGCTCCTCACCGTCCCGAACGCCCCAGCCGATCAGCTCCCAGCCCCGGACCGCGTACCCCCTGAGGTTGAGCCGATGGATCGTCCGGCTTCGAACCGTGCTCGGCGTGGTCCGTCCGGGCTCGACCGCGGTCAGGCGCACGGCCGCGAGCGCTCCGCCGCCAGGCGCGGAGCGACGCTCCACCTTCGCGTAGACGAGCGTACCCCCGGGTGCGAAGTCGAACGCGTTGACCTCGCCGTCGACCCAGGTCGGGCGGGAGGCGAGGAACCCGTCGAGCACGAACAGCCCCCCGCCGCTCACGAGGAACGCGAGTCTCCCCGAGTCGTCCGGGGCGTAGCGCATCAGCAGGACGTCGCCCACGATCGGTCCGGGTGTGAGCTCGCCGGTCGGGAGGTCGAGCCGCCACAGCTGGAATAGCTGCGCCCGATCCTCGGGGACCGGCTGCGTCGCGCTGAAGGCGATGCGCACGGGTCGGTCCACGGTGCGGTCCGAGAGCCCGGGGGGCAGCCCGATGAACCGGAGGGTCTGGGATGGGGGGTTGGCCACGCCTGGGCGCGCCGGGCGTGGGGCCTCCTGGCGGGGCAGCAATGGGATGGCCGCCGCCACGGCAACGAGCGCCAGGGGGAGGGCCCATCGCCTGGGCGAGGGCCGAGGGGGGCCTTCCGGCTCGCTCCGCCGTTCCACGACCTCGGCCTCGAGGACGGCGGTCCCCCCCTGGGCCGTACGCGCGCGGGAGCGCGTGGCCGGCCGCATCCCCGCCTCGAAGAGCGGGACGCCGCAGGAGGGGCAGCGTTCCGGCGCGGGGAGGGGGCCCTCCCACTCGCATCGGAGACAGACGGCCACGGACCGAGGATACCCCCCCGCCCACCTGGGAAGATGACGGGGTTGTCCGTGCCGTACATCGCGGGTGGTCGCCTTGGCCTCTGCGTCGAGCACGCGCTCCCCGCGCTCCCGATAGGCTGGGAACCCGCAGGCTTCCCAAGGAGGGGTCATGGCCGACCACAAGAAGATGTTCATCGGCGGCGAGTGGGTCGACGGCAGCGGCGACAGCGTCTCGGTGATCAACCCGGCCTCGGGAGCGGTCATCGCGGAGACCCCCAACGCCACCGAGGAGGACGTGGACCGCGCGGTCCAGACGGCGAAGCGCACGTTCGAGGAAACCTGGTTCGACTCCACCCCGGGCGAGCGCCAGGCCATGATGCTGGCCTGGGCCGACGCGATCGAGGCCAACGCCGAAGAGCTCGGCCGGATCGAGTCCGAGAACGTCGGCAAGCCGGTCTCATGGGTGGTGTCCGACGAAATCATGGTCGTCGCCGAGCAGATGCGCTTCTTCGCCGGCGCCGCTCGGGTGATGGGCGGGCTGGCGGCGGGCGAGTACTACAAGGAGGACTCGACCCTCTTCACCAGCTGGCTCCGGCGCGAGCCCCTCGGCGTCGTCGGCCTCATCGCTCCGTGGAACTACCCCCTCTACATGGCGATGTGGAAGTTCGCCCCGGCCCTGGCCGCCGGCAACACGATCGTGATCAAGCCGAGCGAGTGGACGCCCCTGACCCTGCTGCGGGCCGCCGAGCTGGCCGCGGACATCTTCCCTCCGGGCGTGATCAACGTCGTCACCGGGGAGGGCGAGCCGACGGGCGCCTCGATCGTCCGCCACCCCGATGTGGCGATGGTCTCGCTCACCGGGGAGGTCACGACGGGGAAGACCATCGCCCGCGAGGCGTCCGAGACCCTGAAGCGCGTCCACCTCGAGCTGGGCGGCAAGGCGCCGGTCGTGGTCTTCGACGACGCCGACCTGGAGTCTTCGGTGGAGTGGATCAAGACCGCGGGCTACTTCAACTCGGGGCAGGACTGCACGGCCGCCACCCGCGTGATCGCCGGCCCGAAGATCTACGACGCCCTCCTCTCGAACCTCGTCTCGGGGGTCGAGGGCATGAAGGTGGGCGATCCCTCCGAGGAGGACACCGAGATGGGCCCCGTCGTGGCCGAGCAGCAGCTCCAGCGCGTGACCGGCTTCGTGGACCGCGCCCGAGAGCAGGGCGCCTCGGTCCTCACCGGCGGCGAGCGGATCGGGGACAAGGGGTTCTTCTACAGCCCGACCGTGGTCGCGGACGTGGGACAGGACTTCGAGATCGTCAAGAACGAGGTCTTCGGTCCGGTGGTGACCGTCCAGCGGTTCGAGGACGACGAGCAGGCGGTTGCGTGGGCCAACGACGTGGACTACGGGCTCGCCGCGTCCGTCTGGACCCGCGACGTGGGCCGGGCCCTGAACGCGTCGAGGAAGCTCCGCTTCGGGACCGTGTGGATCAATACGCACATCCCCCTCACGCCGGAGATGCCGCACGGCGGCTTCAAGCAGTCGGGGTACGGGAAGGACATGAGCGTCTACTCCCTCGAGCACTACACGGAGCTGAAGCACGTGATGGCGGCGATCGACTGAGCGAGGTGACCCAGCCGTGAGCGAGACCAGGCCGTTCTTGGTGGCGGGGGAGGCCCGCACCCGGGACGAGACGTTCGAGGTGAAGAGCCCCTACGACGGCTCGGTCGTGGCCGAGATCGCCCGACCCACGGACGAGGACGTCGAGGAGGCGCTGGCGAAGGCCGCCGACGCGTTCGAGGAGACGCGCGCGCTCCCCACCCACGTCCGGGCCGAGGCGCTGATGCACGTGTCGAGGCGGATCGCCGAGCGCGCGGACGAGGCCGCCGAGATCATCGCCCGGGAGGGCGGGAAGCCGATGAAGTGGGCCTCGGTCGAGGCGAAGCGAGCCGTGTCCACCTTCCGGTGGGCGGCCGAGGAGATCCGCCAGGGGGCGGGCGAGCTCCGGCGGCTCGACGCCGACGCCGGGATGGAGGGACGGCTCGGCGTGATGCGCCGGTTCCCCTACGGCCCCGTGCTGGGCATCACGCCCTTCAACTTCCCGGTGAACCTCGTGGCGCACAAGCTCGCCCCCGCGATCGGGGTCGGGGCGCCCATCGTGATCAAGCCCGCGACGCAGACGCCGATCGGGGCCCTGTTCCTCGCCGAGCTCGTGGCGGAGACCGACCTGCCCGGCGGGATCCTCTCGGTTCTGCCGATCTCGGGATCGAAGGCGGAGCCGCTCGTCACCGATCCCCGGATCAAGAAGGTTTCGTTCACGGGCTCGGGGCCCGTGGGCTGGCGGCTGAAGGGTCTCGATCCCCGGAAGCGGTTCACGCTCGAGCTCGG
>DASUTZ010000102.1:0-22171 GCA_036374295.1 Actinomycetota bacterium | reverse complement strand
GTGGACACGACCACGACGATCCTCCCCGCGCAGGAGGCGAGGGCCGGCAGCTCCGCACCCTGGTTCGGAACCAGCTGCCACTCGATCGCCGCGCCCTGGATCCCGTTGAGGACGGCGGCGGCCCGCTCCTGACGCTCCTCCTGGCTGCCCACGCGCGGTTCCGCGACGACCAGCACCGAGGCGTCGTGCTCGCCGGCCAGCGCCACCGCCCGCATGCCCACTGCGTCCGGCCGCACGGTGACCGGTGGGTCGGCGTCGGCCGGCGCGGCGCCGAGGACGGCCGCCGCGCCGGCCGACAGCGCCGCCTCGGCGCTCGTCGACGAGTCCACGACGTCCACCACGCACACGACCCGGCCGCGGGCGCCGGCGGCGGCGGCCCCGGTCGCGTTGAACGTCACCTCGAGCGTCCTGGCCATCAAGTCTCCGACTTCCAGCGCTCCGTGCGGGCCGCCATCCGGCCCGCCAGGACACCGGCCGCGCCGGCGGCCAGGAAGAACTCCGGCTCATCCTCGAGCTTCCGGCCCATCGTCTCCGCGCCCACGCCGCGTTCCGCCAGGAGATCGAGGGCCGGCTGCCCTGTGACCTCCACCACTTGGTGCCGCTCCTCGAGCTTCGCCTCGCGTATCGCCTCCCAGACCACATCCCGCCGCGGGCCCTCGAGAGTGGGGACGGCCACGTGCGCCCCGGGGCTCGCCACGCGGCTCAGGACCGTGAGCGAGTGGGGCGAGAGCCCGTGATGGCGGTAGGTGGGATCCGCGAAGTTGATCCGGACGGCGGCGATGGCCCGTGCGCCCAGGATCGCGGCGGCCTGGAGAGCCAGGCCCCCGGAGACCTCGGTGGCTCCCCATCGGGTCGCGGTGCCCACCTTCCCGGGGCCGTCGCCCACGACGACGACGTCCGCCTCCTCGACCTCCCGGGCCGCCAGGAGGGCCGAGAAGACGTTCACGGCCTCCCGATCGCCCCCCAGAGCCTGCCCGGCCGTGATCGTGACGTCGAGGAGCCCCGCCTCGCGCAGCTCGTGGACCTGGCGCGAGAGCCAGATGGGCAGGGCCGCGCCGTCGGTCATCACGTGGGCGATCCGCCGAGCCCCGGCGGCCCTGGCCCCCGCGCAGGCCGCGCCGAGCATCGAGTGCAGAGGGATCCAGACGACGGGGAGGCCGTCCAGCGAGTCGGCATCCATGACCGCCTCGCGATCCGGGCTGTCCTGCTCCTCCACGGCGAGCACCTTCGCCTGAAGCGGCGTGTAGCGAAGCTTCATGACGTGGCCCTCGCCGGGGGGATCGGCGTCCGGGGCCTCCTCGACGGCCAGCACGAAGTGGTAGCCGCCGCTGCCCAGCCCCGCGACGACCGCCGTCGTGTTCAGGAGCACCCGGTCGCCCTCTCGCACCGGCCCGGTCAACTGCGGGTAGGCGATCGCGAGCTCGCTCCTTCCCTCCACCTCGACACCGAGCTCAAGGAGGCCGGGCCGGTGAGCCTCCACCGATCGCACGACGCCGTGCCTGAGCCGGATCACCCGCGTATCGTAGACGCCCCGGGCCGCCCCCCGTCGTCCGCGCCCCCCGAGTGGGTACTATCGGGCCGCGATGGAGCCCTTGGAGCGCCTCCTCAAGCTGGTCGCCCTCCTCCTCAACGCTCCCCGTCCCCTCACGTTCGACGAGATCCGCGACGAGATGGGGGCGTACACGCAGGAGGACCGCGAGGTCGCCAAGCGCCAGTTCGAGCGGGACAAGGACGACCTTCGCCGGATCGGGATCCCCATCGAGACGGGCGGCACCGACGTCTACGAGGTCGAGGTGGGCTACCACATCCCCAAGGAGCGGTACTACCTGCCCGAGATCTCGTTCACCCCCGAAGAGATCGCGGCCCTCTTCATCGCCGCGCACGCTCCCGGCCCCTACGAGCAGGCGGCCCAGGCCTTCGGGAAGCTGGCCCGCGACGCGGACACGGCGGTGATCTCGGGGCTCGTCGACCGCCGGGTCCCGGGGCTCGACGACTCGAGCGTGAACGTGATGGATGCCGCGGACGCGGCGGCCCGCCGGCGCCTCGTCCGCTTCGCCTACCGGCCGATCGGCGGCGAGGTCTCCGACCGGGAGGTCGACGCCTGGGGACTCGTGTCTTTCCGGGGAGCCTGGTACCTGGTGGGACGCGACCGCTCGGCCCAGGACGTGCGGAGCTTCCGGCTCTCGCGGATCGTGGAGGGCCTCGAGGATATCGGCGAAGCGGACGCGCCTCCCGAGGGGTTCGACACCCGGGATCGGCTCCGTAGCGGGCCCTGGGGGGTGGGGGAGCCCCAGACCACCGCCACCGTGGCCTTCGCGCCGAAGGTGGCATGGTGGGCCCGGGACCAGGCTCCCGGCTCGACCGTGGTGGAGACGCGCGACGACGGGTGGACTGTGCTCGAGGTCCCCGCCTCGACCGACGAGTCGTTCTTGGGCTGGGTCCGGGCGTTCGGGCCGGATGCCGAGCTCCTCGAGCCGGAGGACCTCCGCCGGCGACTGGCCGAATCCCTGGAGGAGATCCGTGCCTCCCTCTAAGGTCGCCCGCCGCATCGAGCGCCTGCTGGCGATCGTGCCCTACGTGATCCGGCACCCCGGCACGACCCTCGAGGAGCTGGGCCGCCTCTTCGACGTTGACCCCCGCTCGCTCACCAGGGACCTCAACCTGCTGTTCATGACGGGGCTTCCGCCCTACGACCCGGGCAACCTGATCGAGGTGGACATCGAGGATGGCCGGGTGTGGATCGGGATGGCCGACTACTTTCGGCGGCCGGTCCGCCTGACGCCGGCTGAGGCCCTCGCTCTCTACCTGAAGGGGACGGTCTTCCTCGGCGCACAGGGCCTGAGCGAGGCCGACGCCCTCCGCTCGGCCCTGGACAAGCTCAAGGAGCACCTCGGTGAGACGCTGGGCGACCTTCAGATCGAGGCGGGGGAGGGGAAGCCCTCCGGTCCCCTGGATGCCGTCCGAGGGGCCGTGGAGCGGCGGGAGACCCTGGAGATCGACTACTACTCCGCCAGCCGGGACGAGGTGACGACGCGAAGGATCGATCCGGAACACGTCTTCAGCGCACTGGGCAATTGGTACGCGGTCGCCTGGGACCACCTCCGCGACGGGGAGCGGCTGTTCCGGATCGACCGCATCCGCGAGGCGCGCCGCACCGGGGATCCGTTCGAGCCCAGGGGGCTGGCCGGTGCGGGTCGGCCTCTCTACACGCCGACCGATCGCGACGTGGCCGTCCGTCTCCGGCTCGGCCCGCGGGCCCGCTGGGTATCCGAGTACTACGAGGTGGACGACGAGCGGGAGGTCGACGGCGGGCTCGAGGTCACCCTCCCCACCCCCGACCTGGCCTGGGTGGCGAAACTCGTGTTGCGCGTCGGGGCCGACCTCGAGGTGCTCCACCCCCCCGAGCTGCGGGAGACGGCGCGGACGATGACCGAGGAAGCGCTCGCCAGGTACGCCTGAGCCCGCTCCGCCTAAAGTCGGTTCCCCCCTTGCCGATACGGATGGGGAGATGACCACGATCCGCGCGACGTGTCCGCGATGCGGCGAGGTGGAGATGAGCGCCGCCTCCGT
The DNA here is from genome assembly GCA_036374295.1 of Actinomycetota bacterium. Lineage (GTDB taxonomy): Bacteria > Actinomycetota > UBA4738 > UBA4738 > CALAEC01 > DASUTW01. The sequence continues at coordinate 18,601 of DASUTZ010000102.1, read as the reverse complement.
CCTCCTCGTCGTCGAGGCCGGGACCACCGAGGGTACCTACCGGTTCGTCTGCCCGAGCTGCGAGGACACCGTCGAGAAGCGTGCCGACCGCAAGGTGGTCATGCTGCTGCTGTCGGCCGGGGTGGAGGTGCGGGAGGTCTCCCACGAGGTCGTCAGCATGGAGCACCCCTCCGTCCGCAGTCACCAGCCGAGCTTTGAAGAGGCCGTGCAGGAGGACGTCCGCGTGGCCCAGGAGGAGCCTGCGTTCACGCTGGACGATCTGATCGACTTCCACTTCCTCCTGCAGCAGGAAGACTGGTTCGACGAGCTCGCGCGATCCGCCGGCTGAGCCCCTGCTATCCTGACCCGCGTGATCCCGCTGGCGTTCGTGATCGCCGTGGCGCTCGCGACCCTGCTCGTGCTCGTGGTCGCCGTCGTCTCTCTCGTCAGGCAGATGAAGCGGGTGGTGACGTCGATCGTGGAGTTCCAGGAGGAGCTCCAGCCGATCCTCATGGAGATCCAGGGTGGGGCCGACCGCGCGAGCCGGCGCCTCGTGGAGCTGCAGCGGGACGGCGTCGCCGCCGGCTCGCGCGGTCGGCCCCCCCGCGTGGTTCCCGTGGACCCGGACGACCCGCTGGCGCCGGGATAGGATAGGCCCGAGATGCCCAACCTCGGCTTCGGAGAGATCATCGTCATCCTGCTCGTGGCCCTGCTCGTGTTCGGCCCGCGCAGGCTGCCCGAGATCGGTCGCACGGTGGGGAAGTCCCTCCGGGAGTTCCGACGGGCGACCACCAATCTCAAGGCCGAGTTCGAGCAGGACCTGGACGTGGGCCCGCCGCGACGCACGCCGGCGCGGCGCAGGCGTCCGCCGACCGCGAACGGCGAGACCTCCGAGCGCGCCCCCGGGGAGGAGCCGGAGCCGGAGACGGGTGGACCGCCGGAGTAGCCCGGCGGCGCTCCCGAAGCGAGCTTCGCCATGCGCCTGATCCCACGCAGGCGGCGGCGCGATCCCGAAGGATCGATGTCGGTCGTCGAGCACCTCGAGGAGCTGCGCACCAGGATCTTCGTGGCGCTCGTGGCGATCCTCGTGATGTCGGTGATCGGGTTCGTCTTCTACCAGGACATCCTCGAGATCATCCTGCGCCCGTACCGGCGAGCGCTGGCTACCCTGCCTCCCGGCGCTATCCCGGGCGGCGCCCTGGAGGGGCGGCTGGTCTACTCCAGCCCCACCGACCCCTTCATCACCTTCCTGAAGGTGGGGTTCTTCAGCGGCCTCATGCTGGCGCTGCCGCTGATCCTGTACCAGGTCTGGGCCTTCGTGACGCCGGGACTGACGAAGCGGGAGCGACGCCTCGGGGCGCCGTTCGTCCTCCTCTCCGTGGCCCTGTTCGCGGGCGGAGCGGTCTTCGCCTACGCCATCATCCCTCGGGGGCTGCGGTTCCTGCTCGGATTCGGAGGCGAGAGCCTCGTCCCCCTGCTCACGGTGGACCGCTACGTGGGGTTCATCATCATGGTGGTGCTGGCGTTCGGGCTGTCGTTCGAGTTCCCCCTGCTGATGATGTTCCTGGCGGCGGCCCGAGTCATCACGAGCGATCAGATGCGGACGTGGCGCCGCTATGTGTACCTCGGGCTGGTGGTCTTCGCGGCGCTCGTGACGCCCACGCAGGACCCGTACACGATGCTCCTCATGACGGTCCCGTTGATACTCTTCTACGAGGCCGCCATCCTGGTGGCCCGGTTCTTCAAGCGCTGAGGTCGGTTCATGGCGATCAAGGGAAAGAAGCGCTCGAGAGGGGGCCGGTCGAGGGCGAGGGCCGTCGCACCTAGGCCCACGCTCGTCGTCCCCAAGAAGCCGTTCTTCCAGCGCACCTGGGTGCGCTGGAGCCTGATCGGCCTGCTCGTGCTGACCGTCTCGGGGCTGGCGTTCGGGGTCATCGCGGCGCGCCGCGCGGCGGCCGAGCGCGAGGCCGCCCAGAACGAGGTGGAGCGGGTGGGCGAGGAGCTCGAGCGCGCCGTGGCCCCCGTGGCCCAGGTCTCCGGGCAGTCCCTCGTCGTCCTCCCGCAGCTGGGCGCGACCCTGCTCGACATCCAGGCCGGGGAGGCGCGGGAGCGCCGGGTGAGGCGTCAGATCGCCCGCTGGGAGGAGGACCTGGCCGCCACCAGGGACGACCTTGGGGCGATCGAGACCGACCGTCGAGACCTCCGGAGATCGATCGAGCGGATCTCGGGCGGCCTGGAGTTCTTCCAGGTGCTCCTCCAGGGCGTCCCCGCGCTCCTCGACGAGGAGCAGGAGGCGCGGGTAGCCGAGGCGACCGTGGCCCTCCAGGGCGACCTCCAGACGGCGGCGGGGACCGTCCAGAGCGGCTACCTGATCTACCTCAACGAGCGGGTGGACGTGGAGTTGGACGAGGGCACCCCCGGGCTCCAGACCGAGCTCCCGGGGAACAACCCGTTCGGGGTGCCCGGGCCGGGAGAGGTCCCGATCCCCGAGGCCCCGGCCCCCGAGCCCACAGGGTGACGCGGTGATCGTCCTGGTCGCCAACCCCTCGTCCGGTGGAGGGAAGGGCGGCCGGGTCATGCCCCGCGCGATCCGGGCTCTCGGCTCGCTGGGACGGGCCTACCGCGTCGTCGTCACCGAGGACGGGAGCCACCCCCAGCGCGCCGCCCGCGAGGCCCTGGACGCCGGGGCGGAGGCGGTCGTGGCCCTGGGCGGGGACGGGCTCGTCAGCGCGGTCGCCAACGCGCTGATCGGCACCGGCGTGCCCCTCGCCGTCGTCCCCACCGGCGCCGGCAACGACTTCGCCCGCCGCCTCGGCCTGGATCACCGGCGCCCCCTCCGCTCGATCGCGCTCCTGGACCGCGGAGCTCGGCGCACGGTGGACACCGTCCGCATGGAAGGCGCGGGCTGGACGCGATCGTACGTGTGCGTGGCGGGGGCGGGCTTCGACTCCGAGACGAACGAGGTGGCCAACCGCATGCGCCTTCTCACCGGGACGGTGAAGTACGTCGTGGCTCTGATGCGGACGCTCCGGACCTTCGAGCCGGCCGAATTCCGGGTGGTCACCGACGACGAGGACCTCCGCCTCCGCGCCATGATGGTCGCCGTGGCCAACGCCGCCTCCTATGGAGGAGGGATGATGGTCTGCCCCGACGCCAAGATGGATGACGGCCTCCTCGACCTGTGCGTGGTCGGAGCGATGTCGAGGAGGAGCTTCGTGGCGGCGTTCCCCAGCGTCTACCGGGGCACGCACGTCACCCACCGCGACGTGACGATGCTGCGGTCTCGCAAGGTTGCACTCGAGGCCTCGCGACCCTTCGACGTGTACGCGGACGGCGAGCGCTTCGGTCCGCTCCCCGTCACCCTCACCGTGGAGCCCCGGACCCTGGAGGTGATCGCCCCGTGACCGACCTCGTCCTGATCCATGCCTTCCCCGTGGACGCCGCGATGTGGGGGCGGCAGGTCGCGGACCTCGCCGGCGAAGCTCGGACGCTCGCCCCCCACCTGCCCGGGTTCGGAGGAGAGGACCTTCCGGACGGCCCGCTGACGGTGTCCGGGATGGCCGACGCGGTCGCGGCCGCCATGGACCGGGTCGGGATCGACCGAGCGGTCATCGGTGGGTGCTCGATGGGGGGCTACGCGGCGTTCGAGATGTGGCGACGGCATCGGGACCGGGTAGCCGGCCTGCTCCTCGTGGACACGCGGGCGGAGCCCGACGACGAGGAGGGGCGCGCCAAGCGCCGCGACCTGGCCCAGCGGGTCCGGGAGGAAGGGAGCGGGGTCGTGGTCGAGAGCCCGCCGCCTCTGCTGTCCGCGGAAGCCTCGGGCACCCTCTGGGAGGAGGTCAAGGCGTGGATCGCCCGCCAGCCGGCGGAGGCGATCGCCCTCGCCTCGCTGGGCATGGCCGAGCGACCCGACTCCCGGCCGGACCTGTCGGGGATCGACGTCCCCACCACGGTCGTGGTCGGCTCCGGGGACACCCTCACGCCGCCCCCGATGTCCGAGGCGATGGCGGCGGCGATCCCGGACGCCGAGCTCGTCGTGCTCGATGGAGCCGGGCACCTCTCGAACCTGGAGGATCCCGAGGGGTTCCTCGAGGCCGCGCGGGGCCTCCTTCGCCGCGCCTGACCGGATCGCGTGGGAGGATGGGGGCGATGGACCCCGAACGCTTCGCCTCCCGATATCCCTTCCCGCTCGACGACTATCAGCGCCGGGCGATCGAGGCGCTGGCCCTCGGCGAGTCGGTGCTCGTGGCGGCGCCCACGGGCTCGGGCAAGACGGTCGTGGCCGAGTACGCGATCGAGCAGGCCCTCTCGCGCGGCCGGAAGGCCTTCTACACGACCCCGCTGAAGGCCCTCTCCAACCAGAAGTACGGGGACTTCGTGGCGAGGTACGGGGCCTCCGAAGTCGGCCTCCTCACCGGCGACAACTCGATCAACTCCGAGGCCTCGATCGTCGTGATGACCACCGAGATCCTCCGGAACATGCTGTACCAGCAGAGCCCCACCCTCCGCGACCTCGAGGTCGTCGTGATGGACGAGGTCCACTATCTGCAGGATCCGTACCGGGGCCCGGTCTGGGAGGAGATCCTGATCCACCTCGACCTGGTGGTCTCGGTGGTGGCCCTGTCGGCGACGGTCTCCAACGCCGAGGAGTTCGGCGAGTGGCTCACCACCCTGCGCGGCGCGACCCGAGTGATCGTGGAGGAGCGCCGGCCGGTCCCGCTGGAGCACCTCTACATGACCGGGCGAGAGCTGCACCCGATGCACGTCGAGGAGGACGGCCACCTCGCGCCCAACCCCTACCTCGTCTCGCTCTCCCAGCGCGAGCTGCGGGTGAAGGAGTACCGCAGACGCGACGGCCGCAGGCACTACGAGCGGCGGGGCCGCCCTCGGGAAGGGCATCGCCGCGTCTACGTGCCGCGGCGCGAGGAAGTGATCCGGGTCCTGGAGCGCGAGGGCATCCTCCCCGCGATCTACTTCGTCTTCTCCCGCGCCGGCTGCGACCGCAGCGTCGAGTACGCGATGGAGGCCGGGATCCGCCTGACGAGCCCCGAGGAGCAGGAGCGCATCCGGGAGTTCGTGGAGATGCGGACCGCGTGGATGGACGAGGAGGACCTGCAGAGCCTGGGGTTCTACGAGCTGCGCGAGGCGCTGACCGCGGGGGTCGCCGCCCACCACGCCGGGATGCTGCCGGTCTTCAAGGAGACGGTGGAGGAGCTGTTCGCCCGGGGGCTGGTCAAGATCGTCTTCGCTACCGAGACGCTCTCGCTCGGCATCAACATGCCGGCCAAGACGGTCGTGATCGAGGATCTCTTCAAGTTCACGGGGGAGCGCCACGAGGTGCTGACGCCCGGCGAGTACACGCAGCTCACGGGGCGCGCGGGTCGGCGCGGCATCGACGACCTGGGCTACGCCGTGGTGCTCCACCAGCGGCAGGTCGAGTTCGAGCGGGTGGCGGGCCTGGCCAGCCAGCGCACCTACGAGCTCACCTCCTCGTTCCGCCCCTCCTACAACATGACGGTGAACCTCGTCCGCAACTACACGCTGGAGGAGGCCCGCCACCTCCTGAACTCCTCGTTCGGCCAGTTCCAGGCCGACCGGGCGGTGGTCGCGCTGGAGCGCCAGGCCGAGCGGGACCGGGCGGGCCTCGCGGGGTACGCGGAGCAGCTGGCCTGCGACCGCGGGGACTTCGAGGAGTACTGGGGGATGCTGGAGGAGGCCCAGGAGCTCCGCCGAGAGGCCGACCGGGCGGAGGAGCGCCGGCGGCAGGAGGAGATCAAGGACGCTTTAGGGAGGCTCCGTCCCGGCGACGTGATCTTCGTGCCCAGGGCCCGCAGGCGAGGCCTGGCCGTCGTGCTGGCGAACCGCGAGGGGCGGCCCTCGGTCCTCACCCAGGATCGAAAGGCGTTCCGGGCCACGCCGCGCGACTTCCAGGACCCGCCCGAGTCCCTGGCTCGCGTCCAGCTCCCCAAGAGGGGGTCCGCGCGGAGCGCCCGCTACCGCCGAGACGTGGCCGCGAAGCTCGTGTCCATGAACGTGCGGCCTCCGAAGCGGCGCCGCGGGGGTCCCCAGCGCGAGGCGCTGAGCCGCGCCGAGGAGCTCGAGGCCCGGGCTCGGAAGCATCCGGTCGCCTCGTGCCCGGACCTGAAGGAGCACGAGCGGTGGGCGCGCCGCGCCTCCAAGCTGCGCCGCCGGGTGCGGGGCCTGGAGCGGCGGATCCGGGCCAGGACCGACTCGCTCGCCCGGCAGCTCGACAGGGTGCTGGAGGTCCTGACGTCGCTGGGCTACGTCTCGGACTTCTCGCTCACCCCGAAGGGGGAGCGGCTCACGAGGATCTACGGCGAGGGAGACATCCTCGTGGCCGAGGCGATCGAGGACGGCGTCCTCGACGTCCTGACCCCGGCGGAGGTCGCCGCCGTCGTCTCCACCGTGGTCTACGAGTCCCGGGAGCGGACCCCCCGCTCGCCCACGCTCCCCACGGTCGAGGTCGAGTCGCGGTTCGGGCGGCTCCGGTCGCTGTACCTCGAGGTCCGGAGGGCCGAGGAGCGCGCCGGCGTCGAGCTGTGCCGCGAGCTCGACGCGGGGTTCGCCGAGCCCGCGTTCCACTGGGCCGAGGGGAAGGCGCTGGAGGACGCGCTCCGCGAGACCGAGATGGCCCCGGGCGACTTCGTCCGCACCTGCAAGCAGCTGATCGACCTCCTCCGCATGATCGAGGACGTGGCGGACGAGGACCTCGCGGCGCTCGTCCACGAGGCGCGGACGGCCGTGAACCGCGGGGTCGTGGCGTACACGGGCCTGTAGGGATGCCCAGCCCGTTCGGCCCCCTCGTCCTGATCGTCAACCCGCGCGCGGGCCGTGGCGAGGTGGGGCGGGAGATGCCCGAGCTGGAGAGGCGGATCGTGGCGGGCCGCCTCGAGTACCGGATCGAGGAGACGCAGAAGCCCGGCGACGCCTCCCGGCTGGCGCGGGAGGCGGTGGAGTCGGGGGAGCGGTTCGTGGTCGCCGTCGGCGACGACGCGACCGTGAACGAGGTCGTGAACGGGCTCATGGACGGGGACGGGCCGATCGACGAGGACCTCGTGGTGGGGGCGATGGCGGCGGGGTCGGGGGCGGACTTCGTGCGCACCTTCGGCCTGCCCGACCAGGTGACGACCGGGGCGAGGCACCTGCTGGGGGAGCACACGTACCCGATCGACGTGGCCCGGATCACCTACGGGCCCGAGGGGCGCTCGCGCTACTTCGTCAACGCGGCGCAGGTGGGTCTGGGAGGCCTCGCCGTCCGGCGCGCCGCGGCCCTGCCGGCGTGGCTCGGCCGCGGGCGTCAGTTCCTCGGCTTCTGGCGTTCGGTGATCGGCTACCGGGTCTCGAACCTGCGGGTGCGAGCGGACAGGCGGGAGTTCGAGGGGCGCGCCCACGGCGTCGTGATCGCGAACGGCCAGTTCCTGAACGGGGGAATGCGGGTCTCGCCCCGCTCCTACCCGGGGGACGGGAAACTCGACGTCCAGGTCTCGATCGGCCCGAAGTCGCAGGCGTTCACGATCCTGCCCAGCATCTACCGGGGGGAGCACCTCCCGGACCCGCAGATCAAGGAGATGCTGGGGGCGGAGATCGTCGTTGAGTCCGACCGCCCGATCCCGGTCGAGGCCGACGGCGTGCCGCTCGGTGAGACTCCGGTCAGCGTGACGGTCCTGAGGGAAGCCCTCCGCCTGAAGATCTAGCGGTCGTGGACGCCGGGGATCGTGCCCCGGCGGTCGGGAACCGGACGTCGCTCGTAGCCCCACGGGCCGTCGAGGCGCTCCGCCCCGGTCGACTTCTCCAGGCCCTCGGCCGCCATGCGGAGCGCCTCGGCGGCCCCGGGAAGGACGACCATGTGCCCCGCGGCGTCCCTCGGCATGCTCCAGCGCCATTCCTGCAGGGTCCCGAGCTCGAGCATCGACTCCCTGAGCAGCCCGTACAGCGCCCTGAGTCGGTGGAGGACCGCGACCAAGCCGCAGGTCGAGAAGAACGAGTATGGCTCCAGCGTCCGAAGGTGCTCGCGGAGCCTCCCCTCGTCCTCGAAGCGCGCCACCTTGCCCGTGAGGTCCTCGCGGTCGCTCTTCGCGGCGCAGACGATGGCGTGCGGCCGGACGTCCACGAAGCCGCCCACGGCGAGGTGGTAGTCGCGGAAGTCTTCGAACGGCGCGGGGTTGCCGCTCTCCGCGTGCGCCTTCCGCATCCACACCGCGACCGCATCGGTATCGGTTACGAGCAGGTCGAGCGGCGCCGCGTAGTAGCCGCACCGGAGATGGGAGACGCCGTCGCGCTCGTAGAGGATCGGCAGGCCGAGGGCCGGCCCGGTCCACACGGCCTTCAGGACCTCGCCCAGGACCCGCCGGACGGCCTCGGCTCGCCGGGGGAACAGCTCGTGCTCGCGGTGTGGCGCCAGGGGCAGCAGATCGTCGAGGGTCTCGGCCGCGGCCAGGGCCTGCATGTCGCGCACCAGCTCCTCCGGCTCCCACAGCGCGAGCTGCTCGAAGGTGAGCGTCCTCGACCGCTGCTCGAAGAACGCCCGGGGGTCGAAGCGCTCCAGGTCCACGTAGGGATCGATCGCGTCCACGTCGAGGGTCCGGAGGCGGTGCAGCAGGATCAGGAGGGCCAGCGTGTGGAGCTCGCCCTGGTGCTTGGCCGAGCCCAGGTCCTGCAGCGACATCGGCTCGAGCCCAGAGAGCTGGGTCCTGCGCAGGGTGGGCTGTGACAGGAAGTCGAAGACCTGCCGGCCGTTGTCGGTCTCGCCGTAGTAGCAGACGTTCCCCTCGAACCACGGGCGCGACGGGTCGTCGCCCAGCATCCCCACCGTGGCCAGGAGCAGGCCCAGCTCGCTGGCCGAGGCCACCTTCATCACCCGGTAGAGCGACTCGGCGTCGGCCACGCTGAAGAAGCCGTTCTCGCCGCTCCGGATCGTGTACGTCGGCGCGAGCTCTTCGCCCGGCTCGAACCGGGCGGGCTCGCTGGGAGGATCGTCGAACGGCACGGTGATCGGAGGAAAGACGCGCATGTGCTGGGCCGCCGGGACGGGCCGGCCCGCCCTGCGGCTGGCCTTCGACTCGCGCGGCTGGGAGGCCTTCGCGCCGGGGAAGAGCTCGACCGGAGCCTCGAACAGCCGGTGGCGGACCCCACGGTGGAGCGGGACCCGCTCGCGCACCTTCACCTCGTCGATCCCGATCGCCGCCGCGGTCACCAGCACCTTGATCCCCGCCTGCGAATAGAGGTCTGTGAGCTCCTGGGCGAAGCGGGCCTTCTCGGCCAGCGCCAAGTCCAGGGCGGCGTGGGCGAACCCCAGCCGGATCTCGGAGCCGCCGTCGGAGCGGGGATCGTACATCCCGCCCACCCCCGTCGTGTGGGCGATCAGCACCTCGTCGGCCAGGGAGGCCTGGACCGCCACGAGGTCGTCGCGCAGGGCCGAGATGAACCGCTGCTTCAGGTTCTCGAGCCGGTCGGGGGTCAGCCCCGGGAGGTGCTCGGCGGCCTCGTCGAGCTCCTGCTGGTGGTAGGCGATCAGGCTCGGGATCGGGATCCCCACGACGACCGAGCGGAACCGGCCCCCGCCTAGGTGCTCGTCCCGGTAGGCCTGGAGGAACGAGGTGAAGGGCCGGGCCCCCGAGACCGTCTCGGCAATCGCGTCGGCCGCGCCCTCCGGCGTGGTCCCGAGCTCGGCGAGGAGCTCCTCGATCACGCGCGGACGGACCTCGGGCGGCACCTGGCGAAGGCGACGCAGCGCGGGCAGCACCGTCACCATGAACCGCTCGAGCGCGACGAACACCCCTGAGTGCGTCAGATAGCCTCGCCGGACCCGCTCGGGAAGCGCCTCGGCCCCGTGTCGCGACTCCACGAACCGGAAGAGCCGCCGCGTGAAGGCGCTGATCTCGTCGCCGGTCACGCCGGTGGCCACGAGCACGGGGACGTCGTCGGGGCCCGGAGGCGCCACCGAGAACATCTCTTCGTAGAGCGAGAGGAGCTGGAGCACCGCGGTCCCACCGACGGCCCCAGTCCCGCCGAGGACGATGTGGACGTCGCGGTACCGGTCGCCGGAGCGCGCGGCCTCGAGCAGCCGAGGGCCGAGCCGCTGCTGCTTCCACGCCATGCCGGGGAGTCTATCGAACCCCCGGCCGGGCCCCCGCTCACTCCGTATGATGGTGGGCCTCATGGGGCGAGAGCACACCGAGCGCCTCCGCCGGGCGGCGGAGGCCACCGCGGAGGCCGACCTCCACGCCCTGCTCGTCACGCCCTCTGCCGACCTCATCTACCTCACCGGGTACGACCCGCCGCCGCTCGAGCGGCTCACGTGCCTCGTGATCCGGCCCGAGCACGACCCCGTGCTCGTCGTCCCCGGCCTGGAGCGCCCCCTCGCCGAAGGGCGGCTGGCCCGCCACGTCACCGAGATTAGATCGTGGGATGAGACCGAGGATCCGTACGAGCTCGTGGCGGGCGTGGTGGGCTCCAAGTCCTCGAAGCTGGGGTGCTCCGATCGCATGTGGGCCTCGCATCTCCTCGGGATCCAGCGCGCGCTCCCCAAGGCCCGGGCCGTCACCGCCTCGCGCGTTCTGGGCCCCCTCCGCTCCGTCAAGGACCGTCACGAGCTCCACATGCTGGCCAGAGCAGCACGGGCCACCGACGAGGCCTTCCGCCGGCTCCTCGAGGAGAGGATCGAGGGGGCGACCGAGCGCGAGGTGGCCGGACGCCTGGGCGAGCTGATGCTCGAGCTGGGGCTGGAGCGCGTCGAGTTCGCCATCGTGGGTTCCGGACCCAACGCGGCCAGCCCCCACCACGACCCGATGGACCGCCCCCTGCGTGCGGGGGACGCGGTGGTGATGGACTTCGGCGGCACGTCGGGCGGCTACTGCTCGGACATGACCCGGACGGTGGCGGTGGGGAAGGCCCCGGCGCGGCTCCGCGAGGTCCACGAGGTGGTGGCCGAGGCCCAGGAGGAGGCCCTCCGGGCCGTCTACCCGGGCGTGCCGGCCGAGGACGTGGATCGCGCCGCCCGCCAGGTGATCGAGCGCGCCGGGTACGGCGACCGCTTCATCCACCGGACCGGGCACGGCATCGGCCTGGAGGCCCACGAGGACCCCTACATCGTGCGCGGGAACCGGGACTCCCTCCGCCCGGGGATGTGCTTCTCGATCGAGCCCGGGATCTACCTGGAAGGGGACCTCGGCGTCAGGATCGAGGATATCGTGGTCGTGACCGAGGAGGGCGCGCGCCGCCTCAACCACGCCCCACGGGAGCTGGCGGAGGTTCGGTAGGCCCGGAACCCGTGATAACCTACGCCTCGGTAGGTTCTCAAGAGGCGAACGGAGGAGGCCCGTGGCCCTGCTGGACATCCCCGAGGAGCTCCTCGAGCTCCGCAGCACGCTCCGGCGGTTCGTCGAACGCGAGATCGCGCCCGTGGAAGAGGCCTTCGCCCAGCAGATCCAGGAGGGCGACTACTCCTTCATCAAGGACGAGCGGGCGAAGCTCCGGAAGCGCTCCGCGGAGCTCGGATTCTGGGGCATCCACATGCCCGAGGAGGTCGGCGGGATGGATCTGCCGTTCCTGGGGCAGGTGCTGCTGGCCGAGGAAGCCGTTCGTAGCGGGCTCGTCCTGGCCCACGCCGAGGCGATCTTCCCCATCGTCTCCGGGCCCAGCCGCGTGCACCTCGACTGCACGCCGGAGCAGCGCGAGAAGTACTTGGCGCCCCTCATGACCGCCGACAAGCTCAACTGCTTCGCGCTCACCGAGCCCGAGGCCGGCTCCGACGCCACTCGGATCCGCACCAGGGCCGAGAGGACCGACGGAGGCTGGGTCCTCAGCGGCCGGAAGCACTTCATCAGCGCGGGGGACTCGGCCGACTTCGCCCTCGTCTTCGCCGTCACCGACCAGCAGAAGGGTGCTCGTGGAGGCATCACCGCGTTCCTCGTGGACGCCGATACCCCGGGCTACAGCGTCACCCGGATCCAGCGCACGATGTCGCCGCTCCAGAACCCCGTGGAGCTGACGTTCGAGGACTGCGAGGTCCCCGATGCGGCCGTGCTGGGGGAGGTCGGCGCCGGCTTCTACTCCGCCATAAAGGGCATCAACGGGGCCCGGTTCGGCATCGCCGCGACGGCCCTCGGGACCGCGGGGCACCTCCTGGAGCGCATGAAGGAGTACGCGGGATCGAGGATCGCCTTCGACCGTCCGATCGGCGCCAACCAGTACGTGCAGGGGATGGTCGTGGACTCCTACGCCGAGCTCGAGCAGGCGAGGCTCCTGGTCTACAAGCTGGCGGCCGACGTCGACGACGGGGCCGACGGCCGCAGGGAGGGAGCGCTGGCCAAGCTGGTGTCCACGGAGGCGGTCGGCAGGATCGCCGACAGGGCCATCCAGGTCCACGGCGGCCAGGGCTACATGACCGAGCTCGGCCTCGAGGTCTGGTACCGCGACGTCCGGGCCATGCGGCTGTACGAGGGGACGTCGGAGATCCTCCGGCAGAACGTGGCCAAGACCCTGGGGCTCCCGGTCCTCTAGGTCGGCAGCTCGGTCGGGAACTCGATCGCGTCGCCGCCCCCGAGCACGGTCCACGAGCGACCCTGCCGCCGCAGGAACCAGGCCCCGGTCGTCGTCTCGGGGCCCGAAACCTCAACGCGCGCGTCGCCTCCGCTGAGGATGACGCGCTCGATCTCGAACCGCGGTGACAGCTTCGCGGCGAGGCCGGGCACCTCGTCGCACCACTCCTCCTCCGTGATCGATGCTCGGACGCTTCCGTCCAGGAGGTCGTAGGAGCCCGGGCAGTCGTCCTCGGACAGCGCCTCGGCGAAGTCGCGCAGGACCTCCCCCGGCCCCACCGTCTCCCTGAAGAGCACGTACAGCAGCGCGGAGACGGCCACGAGCGCGACGACGATCGAGGCCACGACCAGCACGGTCGGGATGGCCGGGCGCCAGCGGGGCTGGCCGTTCTCCCGGCTGCTCATGTGGCCAGATCCCGGCGGTCGAAGGCGAGCACGGCCGCGATGCCCAGGATGACGCTGAGGGCGAGGAGGATGCCGGCGTCGCCGAGGTCGATGCCGCTGCGGATGGGCTGGTCGGCCGCGTAGTAGTAGAAGGGCGAGAGGGGCCGCCAGAACTCGAGCGCGTCGGACAGAGGCGCCAGGCCGTTGACGAGGTACGTGGCCACACCCACCGCGGCGGGGATCCCGATAGCCATGCCCCGGCGCCCCGTTGCCGCTCCCACGGCCAGCGCGAGCGCCCCGAACACCCACCCCAGGAACACCGCCATGGCACACGCGGCCACAAGGTTCGCGTGATCCACCGGGATGTCCCAGATCTCGACGCCGACGGCCAGCGTGGCCCACAGGACGATCCCCAGCCCGATCATCCCGACGAGGATCGCCGCCAGCTTCTGCAGGACGATCCTGCGGCGGGTGACGGGGCTCGCCACCATGAGCTCGAGGCGACCCTCGCGCTCCTCTCCGGCCACAACCCCGGCTCCCATCCCCACGCTGAACACGAGCACGATCAGCGGGAGCATGAACGAGAAGAGCTCGCTGTTGAGGTAGCCCGGTCCCGAGGTGAAGTCGCCTCCCCCCGACAGCACGATCGCCCGGAGCGCCTCCGGCAGGTTCTCGATGTAGGCGTTGAGGTCCTCCCCGGTCTCCCGGATCGTCGGATAGAACGAGGCGAGCATCAGGGCGGTGGCAATCATGCCCAGCGCCCACCAGATCAGCACGCGTCGTCGATCGCGGAGCGCCTTCACGAAGATGCTGGCCATCAGGCCTCCTCCTCCCCGTAGAACGCGAGGAAGATCTCCTCGAGCGTGGGCTGGCGGGTCGTGATCGAGACCACGCGGTGCTTCGCGGCCTCCTTCACCACCGCGTCCACCTCTCCCTCCACCTGCATCCGCACGGATTCGCCGGAGACGTGGACCTCGCGGACCCCGGGGAGCCGCGAGAACCCGTTGCCCGTCGGCGGCGCGGCGAAGTGGATCTCCATCTCCCGCAGCGCCCGCGAGCGGATCTCCCGGACGTCCTCGACCGCGACGAGCCGGCCGCCACGGATGATCCCGACGCGGTCGCAGGTCCGCTCGACCTCGGGAAGGTTGTGGGAGGAGAGGAACACCGTCCGGCCGTCGGCCTTCGTCTCGGCCAGGAGCCGGTACACGTGCTGCTGGATCAGGGGATCGAGGCCCAGCGTGGGCTCGTCGAGCACGACCAGCTCCGGCCGGTGCATGAACGCCTGGACGATCCCGATCTTCTGCCGGTTGCCGCTGGAGAGCGAGCCGATCCGGGCGTCGAGCTCGGCGTCCAGGAGCGATGCGAGGCGCTCGATCTCATCTTCGTGGACGCCGCCCCGAAGCGAGGAGAGGTAGCCCAGGAGGTCGCGAGCCTCGAGGTGCTCGTCCAGGGCGAGGTCCCCGGGGAGGTAGCCGACCCGCCGCCGCACCTCGACCCCTTCGCGCTGGGCGTCCATCCCGAGGACGAACGCCCTGCCGCTCGTGGGACGGATCAGGTCCATGAGGGTGCGGATCATGGTGGTCTTGCCGGCCCCGTTGGGGCCGAGGAAACCGAAGACCTCGCCGGGGCGGACCTCGAGGTCCACCTCGAGGACGCCGGGACGCTTGCCGTAGTACTTCGTCAGGCCCTGCGTCAGGATCGCGGCGTCCATCGCGTGTCAGGCTACGCCAGCGGGCGCACCCTCGTCCCCTCCGCGGAGTCCATGACCTCCCAGCCCATCTCGGACAGCCGGTCGCGGATCTCGTCGGAGCGCGCGTAGTCGCGCCCGGCCCGAGCGGCGTCCCGCTCCTCGACCAGCGAGCGGACGTCCGCGGGGACCTCGAACCCCTCGCGGACGATGCGGTCGAGGTCGAGGCCGAGCACGGCGTCCCAGGACGAGAGCAGAGCGCGCTTCTCGCCCTCCGGGATCTCCGAGGAGACCGTGGCGCCCACCACCGCCACGGCGCGGGGCATGTCGAGGTCATCGGCCACCGCCTCCCGGAACCGCCGGTCGAAGACTTCTCCCTCACGGGAGGGCTCGCCGCTCGGCGCGTCCTTCCACTCGGCCATGCGCTGGCGCCATCTCGTGACCGCGCGGTCGGTCGCCTCCATCGCCTCCCAGGTGAAGTTCATCTCGCTCCGGTAGCGGGTCTGGAAGCAGAGGAGGCGGAAGGCGAGCGGATCGTAGCCTCCCTCGATCACGTCGTCGATCGTGTACACGTTGCCCGTGGACTTGGCCATCTTCTGGCCCTCGACGCGCAGATGGCCGCCGTGGACCCAGGTGGAGACCACCCGATGCCCGGTCGCCCCGTCGGACTGGGCGATCTCGTCTTCGTGGTGCGGGAAGACGAGGTCGACGCCCCCCGTATGGATGTCGAAGCGGTCGCCGAGGTACTTCAGGGACATGGCCGAGCACTCGATGTGCCAGCCGGGGAAGCCCTCGCCCCAGGGCGAGTCCCACTTCATCAGCCGGTTGGGCTGGGCCCGCTTCCACAAGGCGAAGTCGGCGTGGTGGCGCTTGCGGTCGTCGGCCTCGAGATCCCTGTGGCCGGGCTGCAGCTTGTCCAGGGTGTTCCGGGAGAGCCTCCCGTAGTCGGGGAACGACCGGACGTCGTAGTAGACCGAGCCGTCGTCGAGGGCGTAGGCGTGGCCCTCGTCGATGAGGGTCTTCGTCATCTCGATCATCTCGGCGACGTGGTCGGTGGCGCGCGGGTACTCGTGGGCGCGCAGGAGCCCGATCTTGTCGGCGTCCTCGAGGAAGACGCGCGTGTACTTCTCGGCGATCTCCCAGGGGCCGAGGCCCTCGTCCTCCATGGCCAGCTCCATCCGGTCCAGGGCCTCCTCGCTGGAATCGTCCACCATGTGGCCCACGTCGGTGATGTTGACGACCTGGAGGACCTCGTGGCCCTCCAGCTCGAGGGCGCGTCGGACGAGATCGGACAGGAGGAAGGTCCGGAGGTTCCCGATGTGGACCGGCCGATAGACGGTGGGCCCGCACGTGTAGATTCGCACGGGCCCGTCGCCGGGCGGCTGGACGTCCTCGACCTCCCTGGTCAGCGTGTTGTAGAGGCGCATCGGGACCTCAGGATAGACGCTGGGTGGGCTCTCGGGCCCGTGTTCGCTACGCTGAGAGGCCATGGACCGGGACTTCGGGCTCTCGGAGGATCAGCGCGAGATCGTCGGGCTCGTCCGCGAGTTCGTGAACGAACGGGTCCGTCCCCAGATCGAGGCATTCGAGGAGAAGGGGGAGTTCCCTCGGGAGCCGTTCCGCCAGCTCGGCGAGATGGGGCTGGGGGGGATCCCGTACGACGAGGCGTATGGGGGAGCGGCCCAGCCCTACCTGACGTATCTCACGGTGCTCGAGGAGCTGGCGATGGGCTCGGTGTCGCTGGCGGTCGGGCTGTCCGTGCACCACCTGGCCACGTTCGGGGTGCACGACTACGGCTCAGACGTCTTGAAGGAAAGGTACCTGCCCCGCCTGACCTCCGGTGAGTGGCTGGGGGCCTACGCGCTGACCGAGGCGGGGGCCGGCTCCGACGCCGCCTCGCTCGCCACGAAGGCCGACCGCGACGGCGACGGCTGGCGGCTGACGGGATCGAAGCGGTTCATCTCACACGGAGGAGAGGCGGAGTACTACCTCGTGATGGCTCGGACCGGGGGAGAGGGGCCGAAGGGGATCTCCGCCTTCGTCGTGGAGAAGGGGTACCCGGGCTTCGACTTCGGGAAGCCCGAGGAGAAGATGGGCTGGAACGCGAGCCCGATGCGGGAGCTGCTGTTCGATGGGGCCGAGGTGCCCGGCGAGAACCTGGTGGGGGAGGAGGGCCAGGGGTTCACCATCGCCCTCGCAGCCCTGGACGGCGGCCGGCTGGGGATGGCCGCATGCGGTGTGGGCGTGGCCCAGGCGGCCCTCGATGCTGCGGTGGCATTCGCTAAGGACAGGGAGCAGTTCGGGAAGCCCGTGATCGAGTTCCAGGGGCTGGCGTTCATGCTGGCCGACATGCACGCGAAGGTGGAGGCGGCGCGCAGGCTGTACCGGGAGGCGGCCCGGGCGCGCGACGAGGGCGTGGGGACGCCGGTGTCGTGCTCGGTGGCCAAGCTGTTCGCCACCGACGTCGCGATGCGCGTGACGACCGACGCGGTCCAGGTGCACGGCGGCTACGGGTACATGCGCGAGTACCCGGTCGAGCGCTACATGCGCGAGGCCAAGGCCCTCCAGATCGTCGAGGGGACCAACCAGGTCCAGCGCATGATCATCGGCCGCCACCTCGCGGGGGGTTGAGCTCTCGGGAACCGTCGGTGGCCCCCGTGCGTCGGACGTGTATGCACCGGCAGACCGTTTCACTTCTCATCGCTGTGTTGATCGTGGGCGCGGGATGTGGAGGGCCCGGCGGTCGCGACCAACAGGGACCACCACGGACGGGAGAGCTGCGCGCCGTCCGGATCGAGCCAGGCCAGCGCGTGGTCTTCAGCTCAGGAGAGTTGCGCGAAGGAGACCTCATCCGGTGCAGCGGGAAGGGTGGCGTCACCGTCGGGCCTCCGGGTTTCGGTGCAGGGAGCAGTGGAGGGATCACAGCCGAGACGCGACACGATGGATCGGTGGTTGCGACCTGCGAGCCCGGACCTCCCGTCAACGCCTGAGTCAACAGATCGACCAGAGGCCGCTGCCGACGCCGCGAGCCTCCCGCTCGGCCGCCCGCAGCCCGGCCTCGTGCCGGTCGTTGGGCTCGAAGATCGAGACGGTGGCGTAGCCGCGGCGGACCAACAGCAGGTTCACCATGCGGCCGTCCTCGAGGTAGACATAGGCGAGCGTGCGGCCGTAGCGGTCCCGCGGCTCCTGGTCGTACTCGAGCCGGACCCGCTCGCCCTCCAGGAGACCCTGCATGAAGAGGCCCGCCTCCTCTCCGTAGCACTCCGCCCGGCCCCCGTACCAGTCGACCTCGGGCGTGTCGATGCCGATCAGGCGGACGCGCTGCTCCGGAGCGACCCAGATCGTGTCGCCATCCACGACGCGGACGACGGGCACGAGGTCGTCTTCGGCCGGCTCGAGCGGGCCCTCGCCACAGCCCGCAGCGAGGAGCGCGATCGTCAGGGCGACCACGGGCGGTCGCGAGCGGAGGGGGAGCCTGGCCATCGAGCACCAGCGTACGTGGCCCCACCGACAGGGACGCTGATACCCTGTGGCGCCGATGGACGATCTCCGCGCTCGCGTCCGCGAGCTCATGCCGCAGATCCGCGCCGACCTGGACCGCCTCGTGCGCATCCCCTCGGTCTCGGCCGAGGGCTTCGACCCCGAGCCGGTCCGGGAGTCGGCGAAGGCGACCGCCGAGGTCCTTGAGGCCGCGGGGTTCAGGGACGTCCGCTTCCTGGAAGTGGACGGCGCCCACCCCGCCGTGACCGGACGCATCGAGGGGCCGCAGGGGAGCCCGACCGTGATGCTCTACGCCCACCACGACGTCCAGCCCGCCGGCGACCCAGCGGAGTGGACCTCGCCCCCCTTCGAGCCCACCGAGCGGGACGGGAGGCTGTTCGGGCGGGGGGCGGCCGACGACAAGGCCGGCGTCATGGCCCACGTCGCGGCCGTGCTGGCCCACGACGGGAAGCCTCCCGTGACCGTCACCGCCTTCATCGAGGGCGAG
>DASUTZ010000101.1:0-3185 GCA_036374295.1 Actinomycetota bacterium | reverse complement strand
ATGATGACCACGAAGACGAGATCGAAGAACAGCTCGAGGAAGGTCACGCGCCGGTCCGGCGCCCGCTCCTCGAACCGCGCCGGAGGCCGCCACAGACGCCGGGGGGCGCGCACGTCGGTCATGCCGAGATCCTAGGCCCTCAGCTCCCGACCCCGGATCGGAGCGCCGCCTCGACGGCCTCACGATCCACCGGGTCCTCGCCGCGCCTGCGGTGCCACCGGTCCCACAGCACTAGGTAGCTGGGCAGGATCAGCACCGCGGCCAGCAGCGCGAGCCCGATCGTGTAGGCGGTCACGAACCCGAACTGCCGGAACGGGATCGTGGTCGAGATCACGAGGATCCCGAACCCCGCGATCGTGGTGAGCGCCGACCCCGCCAGCGCGCCCCCGGTGTGGACGAGCGTCTTCCCGATCGCCTCGCCGTCGCTCGGGTGCCTCGCCCGATCCTCGAGATAGCGGTGCGTGATGTGGATCATGTACGGGATCCCGATCCCGATCGCCAGGGCCGAGATCGTGGCCGTCACGGGCCCGAAGGCGATCCCGAACGCGACCATCAGCGTGAACGAGAGCAGCACCACCAGGATCACGGGCACCGTCGTGATCACGCCCAGCATGGGCCTGCGGGAGGTGACCCAGAAGTTCACGACCAGGAGCAGCAGCGCCGCGGCGAGCGTGATCAGCAGCGACGAGACCTGCGAGTCCCGGAGCGTGATGATGATCACGTCGCCGATGATCTCGTCGGACGTGGCTGTCGCGTCCACACCGGCGGACGCCAGCGGCACCATGTCCACGGCCAGGTCCTCGCGGAGCTGCGTCGCTCCTGCCTCGCCGGCCTGGGTCTGGATCGTGAACAGAGCGGCCTCGTAGGACCCGCCGTCACCGAGCACCGTCGCCGCGATGTCGGGTCGGGCCGCGGACGCGGCGTCGTATAGCGCGGCGACGTCGGCTCCCGGGGCCACGGTGGGATCCTCCGCGGAGATGCCCGCCTCCGCCGCCAGCGCCGCCACTCCCGGATCGAACGACGGCGTGTCGGGGATCGAAAGGCTCGTCACGAGGGAAACGGGAGACTCGACCACCGGCATGTCGCCGAACGTCAGGACGTTCTCGGTGTCGCCGAGGTTCGCGGTGGTCTGGACCATCGCGTTGTAGGCCTCGGGCGTCGCCACGTCCCCCTCGACCAGGATCTGGGTGGTCTCGCCGAACCCTCCGCCGAAGTCCTCCAGCAGGGTCTCGAACGTGCCGCGCACCGGGGAGGTGGTGGGGACGAAGTCCACGATGCTGAACTTGGCCTCCAGACGGGTGACCCCGAAGGCGCCGACGACCGCCAAGACGATCGAGACGATGACCACGACCACCGCCGCCCGCAGCGGGAGGGCCGCGGCCCGCCCGATCAGCCTGGGCAGGGCCCGGTCTCCGCCGGCCTGCAGCGCGGCCCGATCGAGCGTCTCCCGGCGCTCACCCCGGCGGTCGAGGAGCTCGCGGATGGCCGGCACGAAGGTGAGCATCAGCAGGAACGAGGTCACGATCCCGAACGCCGCCAGCTCGCCGAACTCGCGGAGGGCCGGGATCTCGTTCGTCACATTCGTCAGGAAGCCGACCGCCGTGGTGATCGTGGCGAGCACGAGCGCGATGCCGACCGTGCGGATCGCGGTCATGACCCCTCGGTCAACCGACGCGCCGCTCGCGAGCTCCTCCTGGTACCGGCTGTTCATGTGGATCGCGTAGTCGACGCCCAGGCCGATCAGCAGGATCGGGAGGATCTGCGCCATCGGGCTGGCGGACCCGAAGCGAAGCCCTCCGTAGCCGTTCATCCAGGTGATCGCGACCAGGATCGTGAGCATCGTGAGGAAGGCGTTCGCCGTCGTCCGGCGCAGCGCCCGCGGGGACAGGAAAACCCACAGCACGAAGATCACCAGGTACACGAGCGCCGCGATCCCCAGCACCGGGCCGGTCTCGAGGTCCTGGAACGAGTCTGGGAAGAGGTCGGGGAGCACGAGCGCCAGCCCCGGAATGATCAGCACCACGAGCGCGAGCAGCATCCCCACGATGCCGACCGCGCGCAGGACCGTGTCGCGACCCGAGCGCGGCCTCATCAGGAACACCAGCGAGAGGACGAACAGGATGATGAATGCGGCGGTGGCGAACAGCCGCCCGATCTCGGCCTGGAACTCGTCATCGCCCTCGAACAGCAGCTCGAAGCTGAAGGGCTCGGCGGTAAGCCCCGGAGGCATCGGGATCCCGCGGATCTCGCGGGCGGCATCCGAGGAGGCCTCCGCATATTCGGTGAACTCGTCGTTCGAGGCGGCACCCGTGTAGAACGTGATGACCAGGCCGCTGGGCGAGCTTGCGCCCGACGCGTCGACCTCCGTCGGCAGCAGCTGCTCGATGAAGCCGGCCTGCTCCGGAGGCAGGGCGTCCAGCCCCTCCCGGTACAGCGCCTTGACCTCCTCGTCGGTGGTCGGCGGGGGCGCCCCCGCCTCGACCGCCGCCAGCACCGGCGAGAGGAAGCTGACGGAGCTCGGCTGCTCGGGCGTGGCCTCAACGAGGAACTCGGAGAGCGAGCCCGAGAGCATCGTCTCCGTGACGGCCTGGACGGCCGCCAGGCCGTCCGCGGTGATCACGTCCCCGCCCTTGATCACGACCTGCATGGGGCTCGTGATGGACTCGTCACCGAAGAGCTCGTCGATCCGCTCGGCGGCAGCGAGCTCCGGCGCCTCCGGCGCGAAGGCCTCGTTCTGATCCTCCGCCGGCTGGAAGTTCTGGTTCTGGTAGCCGAGGAACGCGGTGATGGCCAGCGTGACCACGATCACGACCCACGGGGCCCGGCGCACGACGGCAGCCAGGGCGTCGATGAGCGTCTTCACGAGCCTCCCTCTCTCTGTGGCGTACGGCCCGACGACACGCGACCTGCCGGCCGCCAAGCCTCTCACATCTCGAACAGACCAGGGGCGCTTTCGATTCCCCCGCCGTTCTCCCCGAACTTCGACCCCCGAAGGCGCGCCGAACTCATCGCTTGCTCAGGAGACGACCGGCGTGGGCGGCGCGGGCCGAGGGATGCCGCCCCGCCTGGGCGTGGCTTTCCCACCCGCTAGACTTGGGGAGGATCGCCCCCGCCCCCGTAGCTCAGTGGATAGAGCACCGGTTTCCTAAACCGGGTGTCGGAGGTTCGATTCCTCCCGGGGGCGC
>DASUTZ010000100.1:0-2043 GCA_036374295.1 Actinomycetota bacterium | reverse complement strand
TCCGGGAATCTCGGCGGTCCCGGCCTGTCACCGGACGAGCCCCTGCTCCGGGCAGACGGAATCGTGAAGACCTTCCGCCGCGGCTTCGGGCCCTGGCGAAGGGTCCTGCGCGTGCTTCGCGGCGCCGGTCTGCGTCTTGATCCCGGGGAGGTCGTCGGACTCGTGGGCGAAAACGGGTCCGGCAAGAGCACGATGATGAAGATCCTCTCCGGCGCGCTCTCCCACGACGGGGGTGAGGTCCGCCGCCTAGGGAGGATCGGGTACTGCCCACAGGAGCCGATCCTGTACGAGCGCCTTACGTGCAACGAACATTTCGAGCTGTTCGGCCGTGCCTACGGCTTGGCGCGCAGCGAGCTGGACGTGTCCCGGACGAGCATCTACGAGACCCTCGGGTTCGGCTCGTGGGCAGGCGCCCGGGTCGAGGAGTTGTCGGGCGGCACCCGGGGGAAGCTCAACCTCGGGCTGGCGCTCCTGGCCGATCCCGAGGTGCTCCTCCTCGACGAGCCGTACGCCGGGTTCGACTGGGAGACCTACCAGCGGTTCTGGGCGCTCGCCGAGGACCGGAAGGCCTCGGGGCGCGCGATCCTGGTCATCAGCCACTTCGTCACCGACGAGGACCGCTTCGACCGTATCTACCACATGGAGAATGGGAGGAGCGTGGAGCGGTGACCTCCACACTCACCCGTCGCTATCTCGCCGAATACGCCCGCCGCCCGCTCAACCTCGTCCTCCTGTTGGTGGTTCCGGCGGTCTTCGTGGCTCTGTCGGCGGGTGTGGTCGCGGACTTCGCCGAGCTCCTGGGGGGAGACGCGGGCGGAGCAGCTCTCGAGGCCGTCACCGCGGGGTGGGCAGCCGCCTTCCTTGCCGGCATGGCCGGCTTCTTCCACGTCGGGAGCTCGCGCGGAGCCGATCGCCGCCTGGCCCTTGCAGGGATGAGCACCAGGCGAATCCTCGCCGGCCGCCTGGCCTCGGGGCTTGCGTTGGCGCTGGTCGCCGCGAGCGGGGCGCTGGGGGCCCTGGCCCTGCGGACCGGCATCGGGGACGTCCCCCGAACGGTGGGCGCGACGGCGATGTTCTCCGTCGTGTACCTGGGGATCGGGGCCGCGGTGGGCGCCGTCATCCGCGACGAGGTCAACGGCTCGCTCGCCATCCTCTTCGTCTGGATCCTGGACGTCTTCCTCGGTCCGGCGATGGCCGGAGGCGATGTGTTGGTGACCCGATTGTTCCCCACTCACTTCGTCACGCTCGTGATGACCGACGCCGCCACCGGGCACGCCGGTCCGCTGCGCGATCTCGGTGCTGCGCTGATCTGGACGACCGGGGCGCTTGCCCTGGCCACCGCGACCTTCGCTGCCACTACCCGGCCCAGGAGGGATCGGATCCGCGCCGGTGGACACGGCACGTTTGCCAGGGTGGCGGCCGGCCTGCGGCACGGCTTCCGGGAATACCGCCGGAGCCCGGTGCTCTGGGTGCTGCTCGTCGCGGTTCCGGTGGTGCTGATCACCCTGAGCTTTGCCGTTACGCCCGACACGCCAACGCCGCTGGAGTCGGGCTCGGTGACCAGGATCGTGTCCATGGCCGAGCTCCACGGGGCGATCATGGTCCCGATCACCGTCGGCTTCCTGGCCGGGCTTGCCGGGTTGTTCGTCGTGCTTGGGTCCGCCCAAGCGGATCGGCGGCTGGTGCTGGCCGGCTTCCGCCCCGTCGAGGTGCTGGCCGCCCGGCTTGGAATCGTCGCGTTCGCGGCCCTTCTGACGACCACGGCCTCCCTCGCCGTCACCGCGGTGGACTTCCGGCCGAGGGCTTGGCTCACGTTCATCGGAGCGAGCCTGCTGGTGGCGCTCACCTACGGGATGCTGGGGGTGCTCGCGGGTCCGGCGGTGGGCAGGCTCGGCGGGCTGTTCCTCATGTTCCTCGTGCCGATGGTCGACGTCGGCATCGCCCAGAACGCGATGTTCGGGCCTACGGTCCCGAACTGGGGGAGGTTTCTTCCGGCCCACGGCGCCGTGCAGGTCCTGCTCGACGGAGCCTTCTCCGGGGGGC
>DASUTZ010000099.1:0-4178 GCA_036374295.1 Actinomycetota bacterium | reverse complement strand
GAGAGGACCTCGAGCTTCCCCAGGGGCGACACGCGCATCTGGACGCTCGGGCTCCGGACCTCGGCGCCCTCCACTCGCTCCTCGACGATCCCCCCCTCCCCCGCCAGGCGCTCGGCGTACGCCTCGACCGGCTCGCCGACCTCCGTCGACATCGACCGCACGCGCTCGGCCACGGCGTCCCCGGCCGACGCCGTGCCGGGCTCGGGCAGCCCCTCCAGGTCGACGGTGGCGTTGCCCATCCCGGAGACGCCCTCGTCGAGCTTCACGATCGCGGCCCGCATGCCCGGCCGCTCCCGACGGAGCTCCCCGATCGCATCGGCCACGTCGTCGAGGTCGCGGACGCCCTCCCTGCCTGCCGGGTGTGGGACGCCCTCCTCCGCGAACAGGCGCCGGCACCCGCTCTTCGTCCCGAAGTGGGCGAAGCGGGGGTCGGCCGCGTACATCGGGATCCCCAGGGCCAGGGCCAGGCGCCGCTCCCGCTCCGTGGCGAAGAACGGCACGAGGTGGGCCCGGTCGGGATCGGGGATCAGGCTCCGGATCCGGCCGAGGAGACGGGGTCGCGCCAGGAGCTTGTCGCTCAGCGAGACGTCGGAGCCGTCGCCCGGGGCCACGGCGACCAGCCGCTCCCTCGCGTGGCTGGGGATCACCCCGGGCAGCAGACCGAGGTAGTAGTCGAGGATCAGGGGGTCGATCGGCATCGAGGTCACGTAGATCATCCGCGCGTTCGGCTGGCGCAGCAGGAGGAGGAGGAACAGGTACCGCTCCTCGTAGGCCTGGACCTTGGAGCCGGCGAGGATCCCCGGCGGCAGCGCGGGAACGACGACGATCGTCTGTGGGTCGGGGTTGAAGGACTCGATCGAGCTCCAGAGCGGGACGAGCTTGGCCTGAAGAGCCTCGAACGCCGCCTGGTCGTCGGCCACGGCCGATGATAGGCCGTCCGCCGCGCCCGGGGCCAGCCCCTACTCCTCGGCGAAGTCCTCCGGGGTCACGTCCTCGAGGAACTGCTTGAAGCGCTCGACCTCCTCCTCGGCGTCGTCCTCGTGGATCTCCACGGCGGCCGCCTCGAGCACGTCCTCGGCGGCGAAGATCGGGACGCCGGTGCGGACGGCCAGTGCGATCGCGTCGCTGGGGCGGGAGGAGACCTCGTGGCTCGAGCCGTTGCGCTGGAGGTGGAGCATCGCGTAGAAGGTGCCCTCCTGGAGCTCGGTGATCTCGATCTTCTCCAGGGCCACGTGCAGCTCGTCCAGGACGTTCTTGAAGAGGTCGTGGGTCATGGGCCGCATCGGGGTGACGCCCTGCATCGCCAGCGCGATCGCGGTGGCCTCCGCGGCGCCGATCCAGATCGGGAGGTAGCGCTGGCCCTCGGTCTCACGCAGCAGCACGATCGGCTGGTTGGCCGGCAGCTCCACCCGGACCCCGACGAGCGTCATCTCGACCATGCCTCTCGACTGTATCCCCAGTCCCGCAGAGCGGCAACCGCTCCGTCAGGCGGGGCGATCGAGGTAGGGCACGAGGGCCAGCGGGTCGCGCCCGAGCTCCTCCGGCTCCACCTGGAGGATGCATCGAAGGTTCCGGTACCGCTCGTCGTGGTCGAGGCCGTAGCCGACGACGAAGCGGTCGGGACAGTCGAAGCCCCGGTAGCGGATCTCAACCGGCGCGATCCGGCGCACCGACTTGTCGAGCAGGGCGCAGACCGCGAGCGAGGCGGGCTCCCGCGACGACAGCGTCGAGAGCAGGTACGAGAGGGTGAGGCCCGTGTCCACGATGTCCTCGACCATGATCACGTGGTGACCCCCGATGTCGAGGTCGAGGTCCTGGAGGATCCGGACGACGCCCATGCTCTCTTCGGCACCGCCGTAGGAGGAGATGGACATGAAGTCGACGCGGCAGTTGATCGTGGTGGCTTTGATGAGATCGGACAGGAACCAGGCGCCTCCCTTGAGCACCGAGACCAGGATAGGGTCCCGGCCCGCGTAGTCGCGGCTGATCTCTGCGGCCAGCTCCCGGACCCGATGCTGGATCGCGTCCTCCCGGTAGAGGACGCGCGCTCCCTCCTCCATCGCCCGTAGCATACCCGCGCCTCCGGCCCGACCCGTGGAGCCTCAGAGGATGGTCTCGAGCCATCGCGGGACGGTCGAGGCGATGGAGTCGAGGAGGTCGTCCCACCACGGCGGGAGGGCGCGGTCCTCGGCTGGGCTCCCCACGTCCTCGGCGGCCACGAGCGGGGCCCGGCCGACCTCCTGCCCCTCCACGATCGCGGCCACCTCGCCGACGACGTCGCCGGCCCGGACGGGCAGACCGGCCGAGGGATCGAGCAGGGACCGAAGCACGGCCCCCTGTCCCCGGCGGACCAGCCCCTCGATCGTGCCCCCCGTCTCGACGGGGACCTCGCGGCCGTCGATCGAGACCGGCTGCAGCTGCGCGCCCTCCTCGACCACAGGGCGCACCCGCCACGTGAAGAAGCCGTGATCCAGGACCGTCGCGGCGTCGGAGAAGGCGGCCGAGGGCCCGCCGAGGATGACCGCTGCGAAGCGCCGGCCGTCTCGCTCGGCCGCGGCCACGAGGCAGAAGCCGGCCGCCGAGGTGAACCCGGTCTTGACCCCGACGCTCCCGGGATAGAGCCAGAGCATCGCGTTGCGGCTCTGGATCCGGCGCGGCGGGCCCTCGGCCGCCGGGATCGCCCGGACCTTGGTGCGTGCGATCCGCACGAAGGCTGGGTGGGTGAATGCCTCGGTCGTCAGCGCCGCCATGTCTCGCGCGGTGGAGAGGCCTCGGTCCTCGAGTCCGTGCGGGCTGGAGAACTCGGTGCTCTCGAGCCCCAGCTCGCGGGCCCGCCGGTTCATCATCCGAACGAAGCGGTCCACCGACCCTCCGAAATGCTCGGCGAGCGCGATCGCCCCGTCGTTGGAGGACTGCAGCATCAGGGCGTAGAGGAGGTCCTCCACCGAGATTCGCTCCCCCGCCTCGAGCCCCAGCTCCGACCCCTCCTCGTCCGTCGCCCGCTCGCTCACGGTGACCACGTCGTCGAGATTTGAGGACTCCAGCGCGATGAGGACCGTCATGATCTTCGTCAGGCTGGCGATGGGGCGGGGGCGGTCCGGTCGCCGCTCCCAGAGCACGTGACCGGTCGAGAGGTCGACGAGGACGGCCGAGGGGGCCGCGATGCGCGGCGGTCGGGCAGACGGGGCCGGCGTCTCCAGCGACTGCGGGTACGGCGAGGGCGACCCGAATGGAGGGACCGGGGTCGGCGGCGGCCCCGTCTGCCCGGCCGCCGGCGCGGCCGCGGCGAGGATCGCCGCCAGGGTCGCTCCGACGATCCGTCGCATCCGAGGGGGCGCGTTCAGCCGTTCCCGAGATGCTCGCGCAGGTTCACGCGCAGGAGCGCCTGCTTGAGCTGCCGCGAGATCCGAGCCAGGTCGCTGAGGGACTCCGACGCCGCCTTCCGCGCCTCGGGGTTCCGCTGACGGAGGACCGGGAGGATGATCGCCTGGAAGAAGGCCGCCTCGCGGTCGGCGAAGTGCCGGTACATCCGCAGGTGCCTCGGCTCCACGCCGTAAGTGAAGAAGTCTTTGAGGATCTTGAGCAGCACCAGGCTGTCCCCGTCGTAGTAGCGCACCCCGCTCACCGTCCGCGAGGAGAGGAGCCCGAATGACTCCAGCTCCTCGATCAGCGACAGGTCCACCCCGCCGGCCTGCGCCATCTCCTCCGGCGTGAGCTGAACGTCGGTGGCCGGGAGGGCCATCTCGTCCTCGGGCGACGGCTCATCGCGAGGCCCGGCGGCCGCTGGCCGAGGCCCGTTCCGCTCGGGGCCGCGGTCCAGCCGATCCCGGATGACCTTGAGTGGGAGGTACTCGTCGCGCTGGAGGCGCAGGATCTCGTGGAGCCGCTCCACGTCCGACTCCGAGAACTTCCGATAGCCGGACTCGGTGCGGTCCGGCTCGATCAGACCCTCGCTCTCCAGGAACCGGATCTTCGAGATCGTGACGTCGGGGAACTCGGGCTTCAGCGAGACGAGGACCTCCCCGATGGACAGGTGTTCCTTCCCCGCCATCACTCCCCCATGAAGAACACGAGCTTGAACTTGCCGATCTGCACCTCGTCCCCGCTGGCGAGCTGCGTGCTGTCCACCCGGTCGCGGTTGACGTACGTGCCGTTGAGGCTCCCCATGTCGTGGATGA
>DASUTZ010000098.1:0-22350 GCA_036374295.1 Actinomycetota bacterium | reverse complement strand
CTCTTGGGGGCCGTCTCGGGCCGCTCCTCCACCATGGTGAGGAGGATGTCGGAAACCTTCTTCCTGATCGTCTGCGGGTCGATGCCGTGCTCGCGGTTGTGCTCGAGCTGGATCCTGCGGCGCCGCTGGGTCTCGGAGATCGCGGTCTGCATCGAGTCGGTGACCTCGTCCGCGTACATCAGCACCTTGCCCTCGACGTTCCGCGCCGCCCGCCCGATGGTCTGGATCAGCGAGGTCTCGCTCCGGAGGAACCCCTCCTTGTCGGCATCGAGGATCGCCACGAGCGAGACCTCGGGCAGGTCCAGGCCCTCGCGCAGGAGATTCACGCCCACGAGCACGTCGTACTCCCCCAGGCGAAGGTCCCGGATGATCTGGATCCGCTCGATCGTGTCGATCTCCGAGTGGAGGTAGCGCACGCGGAGGCCCATCTCGATCAGGTAGTCGGTGAGGTCCTCGGCCATCTTCTTGGTGAGCGTGGTCACCAGGACGCGCTGGTCGGCCTCGGCTCGGCGCCGCACCTCCTCCATCAGGTCGTCGACCTGGCCCCGCGTGGGCCGGATCTCGACCTCGGGGTCCACCAGCCCCGTCGGCCGCACGATCTGCTCCACGACCCGCTTCGAGACCTCCAGCTCGTAGTCGCTCGGCGTGGCCGACATGAACATCACCTGGTTCACGCGCTCCACGAACTCGTCGAACTTCAGCGGCCGATTGTCCACGGCCGACGGGAGGCGGAACCCGTGCTCCACGAGCGTGCGCTTCCGGCTCATGTCGCCCTCGTACATCGCGTGGAGCTGTGGCACAGTGACGTGCGACTCGTCGATGATGCAGAGCCAGTCGTCGGGGAAGTAGTCGATCAGCGTGTACGGGGCGGTCCCGGGCGCCCGGCCGTCGATGTGCCGCGCGTAGTTCTCGATCCCGGAGCAGAACCCGACCTCGCGCAGCATCTCGAGATCGTGGTTGGTCCGCATCCGCAGTCTTTGAGCCTCGAGCAGCTTGCCCGTCCGCTCCAGCTGCTCGAGCCGCACCCCGAGCTCCTCCTCGATCCCGCGGATAGCGCGATCCAGGCGCTCCCGCGAGGCGACGTAGTGCGTGGCGGGGAAGATCGTCACGTGGTCCAGCTCGCGGACCACCTCGCCGGTGATGAGGTCCATCTCCAGGACGCGCTCCACCTCGTCTCCCCACAGCTCGATCCGCAGCGCGGTCTCCTGGTACGAGGGGTGAATCTCGAGCGTATCCCCCTGCACGCGGAACGTCCCCCGTGCGAGGTTGGCCTGGTTGCGCTGGTACTGCATGTCCACGAGGCGCTGGAGCGCGGCCGTGTGGCCCAGCGGGCGTCCCCGGACCACGTGGAGGATCTGCTGCTCGTATTCCTCGGGCGAGCCCAGACCGTAGATGCAGGAGACGCTGGCCACGATGACGACGTCCTTCCGGGTCAGGAGGGCGGCGGTGGCCGCGTGCCGGAGCCGGTCGATCTCCTCGTTCACCGTGGCGTCCTTCTCGATGTAGAGGTCGGTCTGCGGGACGTAGGCCTCCGGCTGGTAGTAGTCGTAGTAGGAGACGAAGTACTCCACGGCGCTGTCCGGGAAGAACTCGCGGAACTCGTTCGCGAGCTGGGCGGCCAGCGACTTGTTCGGCGAGATCACCAGGGTGGGCTTGCCCAGGCGCTCGATCACGTTCGCCGCGGTGAACGTCTTCCCCGACCCGGTGATGCCGAGCAGCGTGACGCGGTCGTCACCGGCCGCGAGCCCCTCCGTCAGCTCGTCGATCGCCTTCGGCTGGTCGCCGGCCGGGCGCAGGTCGGTCTGGACGCGGAACGAAGACATGGACGCGATTCTACGGCCCGACGCTCAGAGCGGGCGCCGCCCCGAGAAGCCCGCGTCCACGTCGTGCCAGTGGCCGATCCGGTCCTCGCCCAGGCGCCAGCAGAGGTAGACCGTCCGGCCCTCCCGCTCCGAGGGGAAGTCGACGAGGCCGCCCTCGGCGTCGCGGAGCACGATCCCCCTCTGGGCCAGATCCTCCACCCCCCGGCGGAGCGCCTCGATCGCCCGCCAGTAGTCGGTGCCCTCCCGTCCCCCGCCGTTCCGCCGGGCGATGCCGCGCACCCGCTCCCCCGACGCCAGCACCCGACGGCGCGCCTCGCGCAACTGGGGCAGCAGCTCCCGCAGATGGGGCAGCTCCGCCTCGGCCTCCTCCAACGTGAAGCGCCGCTCCTGCATCAGACCGGCAGCCCGACGGCCTCCGGGAGGTCCTCCAGCGAGGTGATCCGCACGCCGCCCGCGTCCGGGTAGAGGCCGCGTCGGTCGATCAGCACGGGCCGCATCCCCACCTCCCGGGCCGCCTCGACGTCGAAGTAGGGATGGTCCCCGACGTAGACGGACGCCTCGGCCGCCACCCCCATCCGGTCCAGGGCGATCCGGAAGATGGCCGGGTCGGGCTTCTCCACGCCCTCGATGCCCGACACGACGCGCACGGGGAAGAAGCGCGCGACCGCCAGCCTCTCCAGGAGGCCCTCCAGCCACTCCTCGAAGTTGGAGATGACCCCCATGGCATAGCCGCCGGCCTCGAGGCGCTCCAGCAGCGGCAGCGCGTCGGGGTGGAGCCGGTAGCTCTCGAGGTCGCTGAACCGAGCGTACAGCGCGTCGGTGAGCCGTCCGTCGCGGTCCTCGATGCCCGTGTCGCCCAGCAGCCCCATGTACATGGAGAACCAGAACCGGCGCGAGCGATCGGCCGAGGTGGACCAGAGCGCGTGCTCGTCGCTGCGCAGCGTCTCGGTGAAGCGCTGGGAGGCCCCGACGGCCAGCTCCTGCACCGTCTCGGGGTCGACCTCGTGCCCGTGGTCCCTCAGCACCTCGGCGAAGAGCTCGGGGAACGAGGGGTGGGGGTGGACGAGGGTCTCCCCCGCGTCGAAGAACACGGCTTTGGTCTCCATCCGCGCGATGATAGCCGCCCTCAGCCCCCTGCCTCGCGGCGCAGGCGATCCCAGAGGGCATCCACCTGCCGCTCCAGGTCCCGCAGGTCGCCGTCGTTCCGGAGGATCACGTCCGCCTTCGCCTCCCGCTCCTCCTGCGAGGCCTGGGCCGCGATACGGGCCTCCGCCTCGGCCCGGTCCATCCCCCGGGCCACGACGCGGTCCACCTGCGTGTCCGGAGCCACCGCCACCACCACGAGCAGGTCCATGGCCGTGTCCATGCCGGTCTCCACGATGAGCGGAGCGTCGAACACGACGACGTCGCCGCTGTCCCGCCGGCGCTCCACCTCCTCGGCAAGCATCCGGAAGACCTCGGGGTGGGTGATGGACTCGAGCGCTCGCCTGGCCTCGGGGTCCTCGAACACGACGTCGGCGAGGGCGCGGCGGTCGATCGAGCCGCCCCGGGCCTCGACCTCGTCCCCGAAGACCTCCAGCACCTTGCGGTGACCCCGGGTCCCCGGCTCGATCGACCGCCGCGCCAGCTCGTCCGCGTCCACGATCACGGCGCCCCGCTCCGCCAGCATGCGAGCCACGGTGGACTTGCCGGCTCCGAGGCCGCCCGTAAGGCCGACCAGGAGCATGGGGAGACGCCTACTGGCGGCCTTCGCGGCGCCGGAGGTCGGCCACGATGTCCTCGAGGGAGACGTCCTCTTCGTCCTGGCCCGCGTCCTCCGCGGCCGGGGTCTCCTCGGGCGTGATCTCCGGCTCGGCCTCCGCCTCCTCCGGAGCGGCCTCGGCCTGGGCCTCCGCCTCAGCTTGGGGCTGGGGTGCCTCCTCGACCGTCTCCTCGGGCTCCGCCTCGGCCTCCGCCTCGACCTCGGGCACGACCTCGTCGGGCTCCGGCTCGAACTCCGGCGTGATGATGGCGTCGCCCTCGACCCGCCGCATCGAGAGCGAGATCCGCCGCCGGGATACGTCAACGTCTACGACCTTGACCCGCACGCGGTCGCCGACGCTCACGACCTCGTCGGCCGACTCGACGTGCGCGTCGGAGAGCTCACTGATGTGGACCAGCCCCTCGATGTCGTCCGCCACGCGCACGAAGGCGCCGAACGGCACCAGCTTCGTGACCTCGCCCTCGATCACCTCGCCGGCGTTGTACTTCCGCTCGAACTCCTTCCAGGGGTCCTCCTGGGTGGCCTTCAGCGAGAGCGAGACGCGCTCCCGCTCGAGGTTGACGTCGAGGACCTCGACCTCGACCTCCTCGCCCACGGAGACGACTTCGCCGGGATGCTCGACGTGACGCCAGGAGAGCTCGGAGACGTGCACCAGGCCGTCCACGCCGCCCAGGTCCACGAAGGCGCCGAAGTTCACGATCGACGAGACCTTGCCGGTCCGCCGCTCCCCCGGCTGGAGCGACTCGAGCACCTTCTTGCGGCTCTCGCTCTGCGACTCCTCCAGGAACGCCCGCCGCGACAGCACCACGTTGTTCCGGTTGCGGTCGAGCTCGATGATCTTGCACTCGAGGACCTGCCCCACGAACGGATGCAGGTCGCGCACCCGACGGAGATCCACGAGCGAGGCCGGCAGGAACCCGCGGAGGCCGATGTCGAGGATGAGGCCACCCTTGACGACCTCGATCACGGGGCCCTCGATCGTGCCGCCGGACTCCATGACCTCCTCGATGCGGCCCCAGGCCCGCTCGTACTGCGCACGCTTCTTGGAGAGGATGAGGCGCCCCTCCTTGTCCTCCTTCTGGAGGACAAGGGCCTCGAGCTCGTCGCCGATCGAGACCTCCTCGGAGGGATCCACATCGTGCCGGATCGAGAGCTCCTTCGTGGGGATCACCCCCTCGGACTTGTAGCCGATGTCCAGGAGCACCTCGTCGGGGTCAATCCGGACCACCTGCCCCGTCACGAGGTCCCCGTCGTTCAAGTCCTTGACGGATTCCTCGATGGCTTTGGCCAGCTCCTCGGGCGTCAGGTCGTCCTGGTCCGTGGCGACGCCCTCTCTCTGGTTCGTCTCTTCGATCTCCGATCAGCTCCTCTCCGCCCTGCGCAGCGGCGCTCACGCGGAACCGGATCGAGGTGAGGGATCCGGGCACGCAGACTGCGCCCCGAAGGGCCCGAACATCTTAGGGGACCTGCGAAGATGCCGTCAATGCGTCAGTGGCCCTCCGGGACCGCATCGGCCCACGTGGGCCCGCTCCCCACGTCCACCCGCAGCGGCACCGAGAGCTCGTAGGCCGAGGACATCTCCTCGCGGACGGCTCCGGCCACCTCCTCCACCGACGCCTCCTCCACCTCCAGGACCAGCTCGTCGTGGACCGTGAGCACCATCGTGGCCGGCAGCTCGACGACCCGCTGGTCCACGCGGATCATCGCCAGCTTGATGATGTCGGCCGCGGAGCCCTGGATGGGAGCGTTCAGCGCCATGCGGCGGCCCAGGTCGCGGACCCTCGGGTTCGGCGACTGCAGCTCGGGGAGGTAGCGCCGCCGGCCCAGGATCGTCTGGGTGAATCCCTCCGCCGCGGCCATCGTCACCTGGTGATCGAGGAACTCCCGCACGCGGGGGAACCCCTCGAAATAGGCGTCGATGAACTCCTTGGCCTCGTCGGGGGGGATCCCCAGGCGGGTGGCGAGCCCGTAGGCGTTCATCCCGTAGGCTAGCCCGTAGTTGACGACCTTGGCCCGGCGGCGCAGCTCCGAGTCGACCTGCTCGGGCGGCAGGCCGAACACCTTCGCCGCCGTGGCCGCGTGGATGTCGGCGTCCTCGGCGAACGCCGCGCCGAGGGCCTCGTCTCCGGAGAGGTGCGCCAGGACCCTCAGCTCGATCTGCGAGTAGTCGGCCACGAGCAGGACCCGGCCCTCCTCGGCGATGAAGGCCTTGCGGATCTCCCGCCCCTGCTCCCCGCGGACGGGGATGTTCTGGAGGTTCGGGTTGAAGGACGACAGCCGGCCGGTCGCCGCGGCCACCTGGCTGAAGGTGGTGTGGACGCGGCCCGTGGCCGGGCTCACGAGGGGTGGGAGC
The DNA here is from genome assembly GCA_036374295.1 of Actinomycetota bacterium. GTDB lineage: Bacteria > Actinomycetota > UBA4738 > UBA4738 > CALAEC01 > DASUTW01. Next base: position 16,412 of record DASUTZ010000098.1, on the reverse strand, counting down.
GCATCGAGATACGTGGACTTCAGCTTGGCCAGCTCCCGGTACGAGAGCAGGGCGTCCACGATCGGGTGCTGGTGGCGCAGCTTCTCCAGCGTGGCGGCGTCGGTCGAGTAGCCGGTCTTCGTCCGCTTCCCCGGGGTCAGCCCGAGCTTCTCGTAGAGAATCACCCGGAGCTGGGGCGGGGAGTTGAGGTTGAACTCCTCGCCGGCGTGCTCGTAGAGCTCGGCCTCGAGCGTCCGCATCCGGTCGCCGAGGGACTCGGACATCTCCCGGAGATAAGGGACGTCGATCTTCACGCCGGCGGCCTGCATCCGGGCGAGCACCGTAGCCAGGGGCAGCTCCACGTCGCGGAGCAGGTCGGCGGCCCCCTGCCGCTCGAGCCGCTCGGCCATCAGGGGGGCCAGGATCGCCACCGCGGCCGCCTCCGCCGCCAGCGGCCCCCGGTCCTCCTCCTGCAGGGCGAGCTGCCCATCCTCCTCGGGACCCTCGCTGGCCTCCCCCACCAGGTCGGCGCCGAGGTACCGGTCGGAGAGGGCTCCGATCGGGTAGGAGGCCTCGGCGGGATCCAGGAGGTAGCCGGCCAGCATCGTGTCGACGGCGATGGCGGCCGCCTCCACGCCGATCGGCAGCAGCGCCGTCTGGAGCTCCTTGGCGTCGTGTACCCAGATGGGCCGGTCGGGGTCCTCCAGCCACGCCCGGATCGGGCCGGGCAGCGAGCCGTCGAGGGGGGCGTGGACGGCGCGCCCGTCCCCCGCCGAGACCGCGATCGCCGACGGGGCGCCTTGCGTTGCGCGCAGCGCCACCGCGGCCGGCCGCGGCCGCTCCAGCACCGCGGCCACCGCTTCCGCGTCGCCCTCCTCGATCCTGAGCTCGACGTCGGCCGCGGCCGGCCGCGGCTCGCCCACGTCCTGGAGGCGCTCCAGAAGCGACCGGAACTCAAGGGCGTTGAAGAGGGTGCGGATCTGGTCCTGGTCCCACTCACCCACCCGGCACTCCTGGGGCTCGATGTCGAGGTCCAGATCGGTGACCAGCTGAACCAGCTCCCGGTTCCGGAGGAGATCGTCGCCCGCCTCCTCGATCCCCGCCCGAAGCTTCGGGGTGAGGTCCGCGGCGTGCTCCAGGACCCCCTCGACCGTCCCGTGCTCGGTGATCAGCTTCGCGGCCGTCTTGTCGCCCACCCCCGGCACGCCGGGGATGTTGTCGGACGTATCGCCCTTCAGAGCCACGAGCTCCACGTACTTGTCCGGGGGCACGCCGAACCGCTCGGTCACGGCCTTCTCGTCGTAGTCGACGATGTCCGAGATCCCCTTGCGGTTGAACTTCACGCGGATCCCGGGCCGCACGAGCTGGAAGAAGTCGCGGTCGGCCGTGACGATCACGACCTCGAGCCCCTTCTCCACGGCCCGCTCGGCGATCGTGGCGATCGCGTCGTCGGCCTCGTGCCCCTCGACCTCGATGATCGGGATCCGCAGCGCCTCGAGCACCTCGCGGATCAGCGGGAGCTGCTGGCGGAACTCGTCGGGGGTCTCGGGGCGGCCCGCCTTGTACTCGGCGTACTGCTCGAGGCGCACCGTGGGCCTCCCCTTGTCGAACGCCACCGCCACGTACTCGGGGTGCTCCTCCGCCAGGAGCTTGATCAGCATCGAGGTGAAGCCGTAGACGGCGTTCGTCACCTGGCCGGTGGTGGTAGCCAGGTCGGGCGGGAGCGCGAAGAAGGCGCGGTAGGAGAGGCTGTGCCCGTCCAGCAGGAAGAGTCGCTCGGTCACCACGCGTGCCGATTGTAGACTCTCCCTCATGGCGGCCGGGGGCTCCCATCAGGAGGACTACCTCGAGGCGATCTACGAGATGGCCGAGGAGGGGATCCCCACCCAGCAGGCCCGGATCGCGGAGTGGCTGGGCGTCACGCCGGCCTCAGTCTCGGAGGCGGTGAAGCGCCTCGTCCAGCGGGGGCTGGTGGAGGTCGGCGCCGACCGGAGGCTCGTCTTCACGACGGAGGGGCGGGCCCTGGCCGAGACCCTGGTGCGTCGTCACCGGCTCGCCGAGCGATTCCTGGTCGAGGTCGTGGGGCTCCCCTGGTACCTGTCGCACGAGGAGGCGACCGTCTGGGGCCGGGCGATCTCGTCCGCCATCGAGGAGCGGTTCGTGGCGATGCTCGACGACCCCGCCACGTGCGTCCACGGCAACCCGATCCCCGGGACGAGGCGACCGGTGGACCAGCGGGACCTCCGCCCGCTCCCGGCGCTGCCGGAGGGGTCCTCGGGGAGGCTGGAGCGGCTTACCGAGGACCTGGAGCTCGACCTGGACGTGATGCGGTTCCTGCAGGAGGCCGGCCTGATGCCCGGGGCGGGCGTCACCGTGGCCTCGGTGGGACCCGACGGCACGCGGACCCTCGAGGTGGACGGAGACCGCGTGGCCCTCGGGCCGGAGATCGCCGACAACCTGTGGGTCCGGACCACTTGAGCCCGAGCCGGCTCGGCTAGACTCCCGCCGATGAGCGAGAACCGCACGCCCCCCGGCTTCACGCGGGAGCAAGCTCTGGCCACGGCCAGGGAGATCGGGCGGGGCACGTTCCTGGAGCGCATCGAGCTCGAGTGGCTCGAGGTCGGGCTCGACCGTCTCGTGGCCCGGATCCCCGTGGCCGGTAACACCCAGCCCTACGGCATCCTCCATGGAGGGGCCACGGCTGCGCTCTGCGAGACGGTCGGATCCTTCGGGACCTCGATCCACGTCGGGCTCGATCGGCGCCCCGTGGGGGTCCAGCTGTCCATGAACCACCTCCGCGCGGTCCGCGAAGGGCACGTCACCGCGACCGGGGTTCCCCTCCACGTCGGCCGCACGATCGCGCTGTGGGAGATGCGGGTCGAGGACGACGAGGGGCGGCTCGTCGCCGTGGGCACACTGACGCTGGTGATCCGGGACGCCGTTCCCGGATGATCGGCACGCTCATCAACGTGGCCACGGTCCTGGCCGGGACCCTGGCCGGCACGCTCTTCGGCGACCGCCTCCCGGAGCGGATCCGCGAGACCGTCCTCCACTCGCTCGGCCTGATCACCCTGCTCGTCGGCCTCGACGCCGGGCTGCATGCCTTCCGGGCCCCCCTGTCGGAGACGACGCGCGCCAGCGTGATCCTCGTCATGGGGGCCGTCCTGGTCGGGGGGATCCTGGGAGAGCTGCTTCACATCGAGCGGGGCCTCAACCGGCTCGGCGACCGCCTCAAGGCCAGGTTTGGCGGAGGCCAGGCCAGGTTCACCGAGGGCTTCGTCGTGGCCTCGCTCGTGTTCTGCGTGGGGCCCCTAACGATCCTGGGGGCCATCCAGGACGGGGCCACCGGCGACTTCCAGCTCCTGGCGATCAAGGCCACCCTCGACGGCTTCGCGGCCGTCGCGTTCGCCTCGGCGCTGGGGTGGGGCGTCGGATTCTCGGCCATCACCGTCCTCGTCTACCAGGGCGCGCTGTCGCTCACGGCGGCGGCCGCGGCCTCGATCTTCACCGACGTGGTCGTGGAGGCGATGACCGCGGCAGGAGGCGTCATCATCGTCGGCATCGGCCTCCGCCTGCTCGAGATCCGCGAGGTGCGGGTGGGGAACCTCCTCCCGGCGCTCGTTCTGGCCCCTGTCGCGTTCGCCGTCGTGGAGCGCGTTGGCTGAACGCCGCAGTTCCTGGGGTTTTGTCACTCGGATCCGCTCGGCGGCCCAGTTTCTTGCGCCGGGCGACCCGCCCGCGACCTGGGCCGTTGCCCGAGAACCCTTGCGGGACAGCATATCTCCTCTCCTTGACTCCGCCTTCGCCGCCCTGTTAGGTTTCGCCTCGGTCCCGAGCGGCCGGAGGGACGACCGTCTCGGAGGCTCCGGAGGAGCGGAGCAGGCCACCGGACGGGCCCCGGCCCGGACGGCGAGCCCAGATCGGTCTCCCGGACGCCCGCCGAGACGCCCGGCCCCGGCCGGGGAGTGCCGAAGGTTGCTCGGGGCCATCGTTTTGGCGGGCTCGAGGTGCCGAGTAGACAACGCTCGCGTATGGGGAAGGCGTGAGCGGCTCCAAAGGCACCTCGAGCCCGCCGAGCGTACGGGGGCTAGAGGATCCGTGAGAGGAACGACCGGGTCCGCTCGTGCTGGGGCTCGGCGAACATCTCCTTGGGCCGCCCCTCCTCCAGGATCCGGCCCTCGTCGATGAAGACCATCCGATTGCCCACCTCGCGGGCGAACCCCATCTCGTGCGACACGACCACCATCGTCATGCCCTCGGACGCCAGCCGCTGCATCACGTCGAGGACCTCCTTGACGAGCTCGGGGTCGAGCGCCGACGTCACCTCGTCGAACAGCATCAGCTTGGGACGCATCGCCAGCGCCCGCGCGATCGCCACCCGCTGCTGCTGACCCCCGGAGAGCTGTGATGGGTAGGAGTCGGCCTTCTCCGCCAACCCCACGTGGTCGAGCTGCTCCCGCGCGCGATCCTCGGCCGCCGAGTCGTCCAGCCTCAGGACCTTCCGCAGGGCGATCGTCACGTTGCTCAGCGCCGTCATGTGCGGGAAGAGGTTGAACGACTGGAACACGATTCCGATCTCGGTGCGAACGTCATCGACGTCGGCACGGACATCGGTGATGTCCTTCCCGTCCCAGATCACGCTCCCCTCCTGCGGCTCCTCCAGCAGGTTGATCGTGCGCAGAAGGGTGGACTTCCCCGAGCCCGAGGGGCCGATCAGCACGAGCACGTCCTGAGGGTTCACCGCGAGGTCGACGTCGCGCAAAACGTGGTTCTCGCCGAACCACTTATTGATGCCCTCGAGGCGCACCAGCGTGCCGTCGGGGTTCACGCCCCCACCCCCACCAGCCCGCTGCGGAGCTTCCGCTCCAGCCAGCTCACCGCGCGGATCATGGGCAACGTCACGATCATGTAGCCGGCCGCCGCCGCAAGCCACGGCGTGGCGTTGAAGGTCTCCGCGTAGAGGTCGCGGGCCCACGTCAGGAGCTCACGCTGGTCGGCCGTGAGCCCCAGGAGGGTCACCAGCGACGTGTCCTTGATCAGGATGATGAACTCGTTCGTCAGCGGCGGGATCACCCGTCGGAACGCCTGGGGCAGGATCGCGTAGCGCATCGCCTGGAAGTACGTCATGCCCAGCGATCGGGCCGCCTCCATCTGCCCCCGCTCGATCGACTGGATCCCCGCGCGGAACACCTCAGCCGTGTACGCGGCCGCGTTGAGGGAGAAGATGAACACGGCGGCCTGGAAGACGGTGACCGTCTGGGCCAGCCCGAGGCCCAGGACGAAGCCAAGGTAGAAGAACGAGAGCTGCCACAGGAGGGGCGTCCCCCGGAAGAAGTTGATGTAGGCGCGGGCCGGGGCCCGGACCACGGCGTGCCGTGAGAGCGCCATCATCGCCAGGATCAAGCCGATCACGATACCCCCCAGCTCTCCGAAGAACGCCAGCAGGATCGTGTTCTTGATCGCCGTGATGAAGTCGGGCAGGAACCCCTCGAGCACCTCGAAGCGCAGGTTCTGGCGGACGAGGAAGGCGAAGTTCTCCCCCGAGCGGACCAGGAGCAAGAGGCCGGCGGCCACCACCGCCTGGACGCCCAGCGCGGCCCCCGAGATCGCCGCCTTCCTGGAGGGCTTCGTCGCCATCCGCCGGTAGACGCCGAAGCCCACCGCCGCCGCCACGAGCCCCCCGGCCACGGCCGCGAAGAGCAGCATGGTCGCGGGGCCGCTCTGGACGCTCTCCAGGATCGTCGCGTCGGGGATCCACCCCCGGGCCGTGATGACGAGCGGGATGCCGACGAGCACCAGCGCGAGGGACGCGATCCCCACGATCAGCACGGCCAGCGAGAGCGTGTTCTGCCCCTCAGCTCGATGTGCTACGTGACGTCGCCGATGAGCGACCCATTCGCGCAGCCGCCCTCCACGCGAGTCCATCGCGCCCTCCCTCGTCCTTCAGCGGAGGCGGTGGGGGCGCCCGAACGGCGCCCCCACCGCCTCCGACGCTCCTCGATCCCTCAGCCGGCCGCCACGTTCCCGCCGGGAGGCAGGTCCGGGTACGCGGAGTAGATCTCCTCGTAGGTGCCGTCCTCGATCATCTCGGCCAGCACCCGGTTCAGCTCCTCCAGGAGCGGCTCGTTGGCCGGGTTCACCGCGATCCCGTAGACCTCGCCCGTGTCGATCGTTTCCACGAGCTCGAGGCCCTCGCGGGCGGCGACCTCGGCGATCGCCGAGGGCTCGTCGTTGATCGCGCCGGTCACGGCTCCACCCTCGACCGCCGAGTACAGATCGGGGGTCTGCGTGAAGGTCCGCAGCGTCACCCCTTGCGGGGCCAGGTTCTCCTCGGCCCACGCTTCGCCGGTCGTCCCGCGCTGGACCGCCACCGAGTGCTCCTCCCCCAGCTCGTCCACGCTGGTGATGCCGCTGTCGGCAAGCACCGTCAGCGACTGCTGGGCGTTGTAGTAGCCCTCGGTGAAGTTGACCTCCTCCTCACGCTCGGGGGTGATCGTGGTGGCCGAGGCCACGACGTCGAACCGGCCCCCGGCCAGCTGCGTGAAGATCGTGTCGAAGTCAGTGTCGATGACCTCGACCTCGAGCCCGAGCCTGGTCGCCATCTCCGTGATCAGGTCGATGTCGAGCCCCGTCAGCTCGCCGCCCTCACGGTACTCGAACGGCGGGTACGGGATGTCGGAACCGACGGTCAGGACCCCCTCCTGGAGCGTCTCGAGCGCCGGGGCGGTCTCCTCGGTCTCGGTCGGCTCGGCCGTGGGCTCGGCGTCGGTGTCCTCGTCGCCCCCACACGCGCTGGCGACGAGCATGAGCGCGGCGAGCGCCGCGATCAGCCACAGGTACCGTTGCTTGCGCACGGATCCCCTCCCTTCATGGATTCCCTCGTTCTCCTGCGGAATCCTAGGGAGGCCGCCCGCTCATCACAAGCGCGCGTGGCGGGAGCGCGCGGCCGTGTGCCAGGATGAGCGCATGTGGTCCTCGCTGGCGCCGCGCGCCGACTTCCCCGTCCTCGAGGAAGCGGCCTACCTCAACGCCGCCTCGATCGCCCTGATGCCCCTGCCCGTCCGCCGGGCGATGCAGGCTTTCATGGAGGAGATCGCCGGACGCGGGACGATCGGCTTCGACGACGACGCCGAGGCGGCCGTCTACGACGGCGTCCGCAGCAGGGCCGCGCGCCTGCTGGGGGCCGAGCCTGCCGACGTCGCCGTCACCACGAGCGCCTCGGAGGCGCTGGGCCAGGTGGCGTGGTGGCTCCGCCCCGGCGAGGGCGAGAACGTCGTCTCGATCGACATCGAGTTCCCCAGCGTCACGTACGCCTGGATGCGGGTGGCGGAGGAGACCGGTGTCGAGGTGCGCCTGGTGCGCGCGCTCGAGGCGTCCGGGGGCCTCTCCCTGGAGGACGTGGCCGAGCTCGTCGACGATCGCACGGCGGCCGTCTGCGTGAGCCACGTGCAGTACGCCACCGGCCACCTCCTCGATCTCCGGGGGCTGGCCGACCTGGCCCACGCCCACGGCGCGCTGGCGGTCGTTGACGCCACCCAGTCCGCCGGGATGATCCCGATCGACGTGCGGGAGGCCGACGTGGACGTGCTCGTCAGCGGGGGGTACAAGTGGCTCTGCGCCACGTTCGGGGCGGCGCTCTGCTACCTGCACTCGCGGATCGCGGAGCGGTTCCTCCCTCCCCTGATCGGCTGGAGGAGCACCCCCAACCCCCCGGACTTCGACGCCACGCGGATGCCCCTGGCGGAGGGCGCACGGCGGCTCGAGTACTCCACGGTGGCCTATCCCTCGGGCATCGGCCTGGGCGAGGCGATCGAGTACATCCTGGGGCTGGGCGTGGACCGGATCCTCGAGCACGACCTCGGGCTCACCGACAAGGTGACCGCGGGGCTCGAGGAGCTCGGGGGGACGCTGATCTCCGCGCCCCGGGACGTGCCCCGCGGCAGCATCGCCACGGCCCGGTTCCCGGGGAGGCGCCCCGAGCGGCTGGTGGAGCGGCTGATCGAGGCGGACGTGATCGCCGGGCCCCGGCTCGGGGGCGTCCGCATCTCCCCGCACCTCTACAACGACGTCTCCGACGTCGACCGGGCCCTCGCCCAGCTCGAGCGGATCCTGGAGACGCCGGAGGACGACTGACCGGAGCGGAAGGAAGGCCATGAGCGGCTCTCTCGTGCCCAAGGACGACTTCCCGGTCCCCGACGCGACGACCTATCTCAACTCGGCGTCGATCTCTCTGACGGCTCGGCCCGTCCGCGAGGAGATGCGCCGCTTCGAGGACGAGGTCGTGCACCTCGGCACGATCAACCTCGACGACGAGGCCGAGAACCGCGTGTACGAGGGGGTCCGGGGTTCAGCCGCAGAGCTCCTCGGATGCGCCGCCGACGACATCGCCGTCATGACGAGCGCCACGGAGGCCCTCTGCCAGGTGGCCTGGTGGCTCCGACCGGGGCGGGGCGAGAACGTCGTCTCGATCGACATCGAGTTCCCCAGCGTGACCTACCCCTGGCTGCGGCTGGCGGAGGACGAGGGGCTCGGTGTCCGGCTGGTGCGGGCGCTGGAGGATCCGCTCCGGCTCACGCTCGACGGGGTGGCGGAGCTCGTGGACGACCGGACGGCGGCCATCTGCGTGAGCCACGTGCAGTACGCCACCGGGCATCTCCTCGACCCGGCGGCGCTGGCCGACCTGGCCCACGCGCACGATGCCCTCCTGATCCTCGACACCACGCAGTCGTCGGGTGCCGTCCCGCTCGACGTGCGGTCCACCGACCAGGACGTGGTGATCGCCAGCGCCTACAAGTGGCTCACGGGGGTGCCGGGCGCCGCGTTCGCGTACCTGCGACCCGAGGTCGCCGAGCGGTTCCGCCCGCCGTTCGTGGGCTGGCGGACGACCGGCGAGGGAGCGATGGCCTTCGACGCCACGGACATCTCGCTGGCACTGGGTGGGCGGCGGATGGAGTACGCGACGGTGGCCTACGAGGCGGGGATCTCGCTGGGCGCGGCGACCCGCTACCTCCTGGACGTGGGCATCGAGAAGATCCACGAGCACGACCGAGCGCTCTGCGCCGACCTGGCCGAGGGGCTGCGGGCGCGCGGCGCGGAGCCGCTGACGCCGGAGGACCCCGACGCCCGGGGGACGATCGTGGCGGCGCGCTTCCCGGGGCGGGACCCGTTCGAGCTGGCCGGCGCCCTAGCCCGGCGGGGGGTCTTCGTCGCCCCTCGCCTCGGGGGCCTCCGGTTCTCGCCGCACCTCCACAACGACGAGGACGACGTGGCCCGGGCCCTCGAGGCGCTCGACGCGGCCCTGGGGGACGCCTGATGCTCCTGCTGTCCGAGGAGGAGATCCGACGTTCGGTCTCGTCGAAGGAGGCCCTGGAGGCTGTGGCCGAGGCCTTCGCGGCCCTGGCCCGCGGCGAGGCCCGCCTCCCGGGCGTCATCTACCTGGACCTCCAGGAGTTCGACGGGGACGTGCACGTGAAGGGGGCTCACCTGCGGGGCGCCTCGCACTTCGCCATCAAGGTGGCCGGAGGCTGGTACGACAACCCGTCGAGGGGCCTGCCGGTAGGGACCGGGCTGGTCCTCGTGTTCAGCGCGGAGACGGGGGCGCCGGCGGCGCTCCTGCTCGACAACGGGTACCTCACCGACATTCGGACGGGCGCCGCCGGCGCCCTCGCCGCCCGCCACCTGGCCCGCGACCCGCTCGCCAAGGTCGCGATGATCGGCGCCGGGCTCGAGGCTCGGTTCCAGCTGCGGGCCCTGGCCGACGTCCGGGCGCTCCCCAGGATCGAGGCCTGGAGCCGCGACCCCGCCAACGCCCGGCGGTTCGCCGAGGAGATGCGGGCCGAGCTGGGGGCGGACGTCGAAGTGGCCCCGGACGTCGAGTCGGCGGTGCGAGAGGCCGATCTCGTCGTGACCGCCACGCCGGCCCGCGAGGCCCTCGTGCGGGCCGACTGGCTCTCCCCCGGGGCCCACGTCACCGCCCTCGGCTCGGACGGACCCGCGAAGCAGGAGCTGGACGTGGACGTCCTGGCCCGCGCCGACCTCGTGGTCGTGGACGACCTCGAGCAGGCCGCCGAGAAGGGCGAGCTCCACCACGCGCTGGAGGCCGGCGCCCTCACGCGGGACGACGTGGCGGCGCAGCTCGGGGACCTCGTCACCGGCGACCATCCGGGCCGAACGGGCGGCGGCCAGATCACCGTGGCGGACCTGACCGGCGTGGGCGTCCAGGACGCCGCGGTGGCGGCGCTGGCGCTGGAGCGAGCCGAGGCGGCGGGCCTCGGCCGCGACCTCCCCACCTGAGGTGGACGTCCGTCTCGACGACCGGGACCGGGAGCTCCTCGACGGGGCCCACGGCGAGGCCGGCAGCCTCGCCATGCGCATCCTCGTCCGGATGGCCCGGGCGCAGGGCGCGGCACGGCTCCGCGACGTCACCAGGGCCCACATCGACGGCTGCCTCTACCACGGCCGGGCCGGCCTGGACTTCGCCCGACGCATGGTCGAGGGAGGCGGCCGCGTGGCGATCCCGACCACCCTCAACGTGGCCTCGCTCGACCTCCTCCATCCCGAGCGCTACCGGGGCGATCCCGAGACCGCCCGCCAGGCCCGTGCCCTGATGGACGCGTACGTGGAGCTCGGGTGCCGGCCCACGTGGACCTGCGCGCCCTATCAGCTCCCCGACGCGAGACCAGCCGTCGGTGAGCACGTGGCCTGGGCCGAGTCCAACGCGATCGTCTTCGCCAACTCGGTCCTGGGGGCCCGGACCGACCGGTACGGCGACTTCCTCGACCTCTGCGCGGCGATCACCGGGCGGGTCCCCGATGCGGGGCTCCACCTCGACGAGCGCCGTCGAGGCGAGGTCGTGTTCCGGGTCGAGGGGATCGGCTCGGGGCTGCTGGCCGACCCGGTCCTCTACCCCCTCGTCGGCCACGTCGTGGGGACGGCGACGGGCTCCCGGGTGCCCATCCTCGTGGGCCTGCCCGGGGACGCCTCCGAGGACGATTTGAAGGCGCTCGGCGCCGCCGCCGCGTCCTCGGGCTCGGTGGCGCTCTTCCACGCCGTGGGGCTGACGCCCGAGGCGCCCACGCTCGACGAGGCACTCGGCGGCCGGCCCCCGCTCCGCGAGGAGGCGATCGGGCGGGAGCGGCTCCGGGCCGCGCGGGACGAGCTCACGACCGCCCGCGGCGATCGGCTCTCCGGGGTCAGCCTCGGCACTCCCCACTTCTCGGTTGGGGAGTTCCGGACGCTCCTCGACGCGCTGGACGGGGAGCGGATCCATCCGGACGTCGAGTGCTACGTCTCGACGGGCAGGGATGTTCTGGCCGAGGTGGAGTCCAGGGGCTGGCTGGCGCCGGTCGAGGCCGCCGGCGTCCGCATCGTGACCGACACGTGCACCTACGTGACCCCGATCATGCGGCCCGGAGGCGTCGTGATGACCAACTCCGGGAAGTGGGCCTACTACGCCCCGGGTAACCTCCGGACTGCCACCGTCTTCGGCAGCCTCGAGGAGTGCGTCCGGTCGGCGGTGGCCGGACGGGTCACCGTGGACGAGGGGCTGTGGCGTGGCTGAGGGACGCGCTTTGGCCGCGGGGATGGCCGAGGGGGTCCTGATCGTGCTCCGGGAGCCGCTCTCCTTCTGGGGAGGGATGGACCCGGAGACCGGCGAGGTGATCGACGCGCACCACCCCCAGCGCGGCGAGATCCTCACCGGACGCGTCGTGGCCATGCCGTCCGGGCGCGGCTCCAGCAGCGCCTCCAGCGTCCTGGCCGAGGCCATACGGATCGGGAAGGCCCCCGTCGCCCTGGTGCTCATGGAGCCGGACCCGATCGTGGCCCTGGGAAGCGTGGTGGCCTCGGAGCTCTACGGGTCCGCCTGTCCCGTCGTGGTGCTGGACGAGGCGGCCTACGAGCGGCTGCGGACCGGCGATTCGGTCAGGATCACCGCCGACGAGCGCGGCGCCCGCGTCGAAGCGCTTGCCTAGCGACCGTTCAAGAGGCCGTCGGTCCTGAGGTCCCGGAAGGTGGCCTGCGCCCCCGAGCCCAGGCGCACGATGCTCTGCCCTCCGACCATGGCCCCGCTCCCCGAGACCACGGTGTTCCGGACCTTCGAAAGGTCCACGCTCGTGGCGGCCAGGAGCAGTCCCAACGTGTCCTGAAGGCTGAGGTCCGTCTGGAGGTTGCGAGCGCCGACGGCCACCCACCGCAGCAGCGCGGCCGGATCCTTCCGCAGGTCGGACCGGAATTCGCGCAGCGCTGCCATCAGCAGCCGCCCCTGGTTCAGCGACCGCCCGAAGTCGCCGCCCGGCGCGTCATGTCGGTTGCGGGAGAACGCCAACGCACCCCGACCTCCGAGACGCCTCCGGCCGGGGCGGAAGAACGCCTCGGACGCGGCGTCGCTCATCGCGTAGGGGATCACCGTCCGCACACCGCCCACGCCGGTCACCGCGCTGCGGAACCCCTGGAAGCCCGTGAGGAGGTAGGCGTCGATCCGGATGCCGCTCAGCCGCTCCACCGTCCGCACCGTGAGCTCCGGGCCGCCGTAGAAGAGCGCCTCGTTGATCTTGCGGGTGCCCACGCCGGGGATCGGAACGAAGGAATCACGAGGGATCCCCACGATGCCCACGCTTCCCTTCCTGAAGTTGACGCCGATGATGTGAAGGGAGTCTGCGCGAGCGCCGGCGACGCGCTCCCCGGGTCGCGCGTCGCTGCCGATCGCCAGGATGAAGAGCACCCCCCGGCGCGTCGCCGGCGCCCCCATCGGCCGCGCTACCTTCCTGGCCGGCGGGATCCGCCCCCGGACGTCGTAGGACACGATGCGCCAGCGACCCGCCGCTCGTCGGAGCAGGTACGATCCGCGGTGCCGGATCTCGTCCTCGATCTCGCCCCGGAAGGCCCTCGCCGCGAAGCGCACGCGAGCCACGACGTCGGTGGGCCGGCGGCCCCGATCAGTGAGGACCCGCAGGTCGAGGCGAGCGCGTGGCGCCCGGACGGCCGTGATCCGGGCCGCGGCATCGCCGAGGGTCAGGATCCCGCTGTCCCGTCGGGCCGCCCTCCGGGTTTGCGGGACGAAGAGATCGTCGATGCGGGGAGCCCCACCGCCCCCCACCGGCTCAAGGAACGCCCTGGTGTACAGCTCGCCGATCGTCCGCTCGACGCCTCGTCGGGCGGCACGAAGCCGCGGGCGCCGGGGACGCCCGCCGACCGTCACGGCCGACACCCTGCCCACCCGCACGCGGAGCGCGGGGCCGGGCGGCTCGAGCGAGGGAGACGGCGACGCCATCGGGCCCGGTAGGGGGCCACGGGCCACCTCGGGCTCCTCGCTGGGGCCTTCCCGCACGATGATCACGATCCCGCCGATCGCCACCGCCACGGCGGCCACGGCGGCCATCACCTTCGTCCGGGCGGTCATGACCTCCTCGAGGCGAGCTCGGCGGCCCGCGCGCCCGACCACGGGACGAACTTGAAGCCGTGGCCGCTGCACGCGGAGGCGACGACCACGGCCCCGTGCCGCTCCAACAGGAAGCGCTCGTCGGCAGTCGTGGTGTAGAGGCACGCCTCCGCGTGCAGCGGCCTCGGGTCCATCGGGGCGAAGCGCTCGGCAACCCAGGCCCGCACCCTGTCCACGGAGGCCTGGTCGGGACCACCCCCGTCGTCGGGATCGACCTCGGGCCCGGCGTGATGCTCCGCCGCCTTCAGACCGAACCGCGGGCTGGGCAGCGCGTAGGTTAGATGCTCCCCGTGCCAGTCGACGACGACGACCGGCGGCGGATCGGACTCGAAGTACGCCGGTGACTCCCGGGTGACGCGCACCGGGAGGGAGATGCCGAGGGGACGAAGGAGGGTCGCGGTCCACGACCCGGCGGCCACGACGCCGACGCGCGCCGAGATCGAGCCCCCTTCGGTGCGGGCCTCCACCCCGTCTTCGTCCGTCCTGAGCTCCAGGACCCGGACGCCCTCCCGGACGTCCGCGCCCGCCCGGCGGGCGCCCTGCGCCAGCGCCCGCCACGCCCGATCCGCGTGGACGATCCCGGCGTCGGCCTGGAACAGCACTTTCGCCTCCGGCCGGAGGCTCAGGGAGGGGAACCGCTCCGTCACGGCGGCGCCCGGCAGCACCTCGTAACCCACGCCCTCGGCGTCGAGCGACGCAGCGTTCTGGGGCGGGGGGTCGAGATCGATCCCGCCCGTCCGCGTCAGCAGCACCTCCCCCGCCTCGTCCTCAAGCTCGGCCCAGAGGCCCATCGCCTCCTTCATCATGCGGACCCACCCGGGAGCGTCGTAGGAATGCCGGAAGACCCGCGCGTCGCCGTGGCTCGAGCCCCGGTCGTGGCCGATCCGGGAGCGCTCCAGGGCGATCACGTCGAGACCGCGGCGGGCCAGGTCGCGCGCGGCCGCCGACCCCACGGCCCCCGCCCCGACGACGATGACGTCGGCGTCCATCAGATGACGTGGGTCTCCACCACGGGCCGACCTCGCTCGAACCGGTCCAGAGAGAGAGAGGAGACGTCCACCGTGGATGCCGCGCCCTCCACGATCATCTCGGCCAGCAGCTTCCCCACGATCGGCGAGTGCTGGAACCCGTGGCCGCTGAAGCCGTTCGCGAGGTAGAGGCCCGGCACCGCTTCCCCCAGGATGGGGTGCCGATCGGGCGTCATCTCGTAGAGTCCGCACCACGTGTGCTCCACCCCCGCTTCTTCGATCGGGGGGAAGACGCGCATCGCGGTCGGCAGGATCTCGTCGGCGACGAACGAGTGATCGACCGAGATGTCGAACGAGGGCTGCTCGGCTCGGGACCCCATGCCCATCAGCACACCTCGTCCCTCTCGGTGGAAGTAGAAGCTGGTGGGGGTGTCCACGACGAGAGTCCGGCGCCCGGGGGCCCCCGGGAACGGGCCGGTCACCACCACGTTGCGGGGGATCGGGTCCAGCGGCAGATCCACTCCGGCGGTGGCCGCGAGCCGTCCGGCCCACGGTCCCGCCGCGTTGACGACGACGCCAGCCGAGATCTCCTCTCCCACTGCGGTTCTCACACCCGTGACCCGATCCCCCTCGGCGAGGAGCTCGGCGACGTCCACCCCCGTCTCGATCTGCGCCCCCGCCCTGCGCGCGAGCGCAGCGTAGCCGTGCGTGAGGCCGGAGGTGTCGGCGATCCCGTCGTCGGGGCCGAAGGTCGCCCCCACCACTTCGTCCACCGCCAGGCCCGGGATGAGCTCTGCGGCCTCGGCTCCGGTTAGCAGCTCGACGCGGACACCCAGCCCTCGCTGCATCTCGGCCGCGCGGCGGAACCCTGCCCACGACGACTCGTCGCGCACCAGGAGCAGGTAGCCGTCCTGGTGAACGTCCAGCGGGATGCCGTGCTCCTTCTCGAACCGGATGAGCATCGGGATGCTGGCCAGGGACAGCCGTACGTTCACCTCGCTGCCGAACTGATGGCGGAACCCCCCCGCTGCCGCGGCCGTGGAGCCCGTGCCCAGGTCATCCGCTCGCTCCAGCAGGAGGACCGAGCCCGCCCCCGCTGCCGTCAGGTGGTAGGCGGCGCTGGCGCCCACGCATCCGCCTCCCACGATCACGACGTCCGCGGCCCTCACACGGACTCCTCCAGCCGGTCCAGGGCGGCACGGGCCACCGCCAGGTCCTCGAAGGCCACCCCCACAGACTTGAAGACGGTGAGGTCGCCGTCCGAGGTGCGGACCTCGGTCCCCCGGACCACCTGAGTCAGGTCGGCGACGATGGCGTCCGTCGAGAACGCGCCCTCCTCGATCGCCAGCAGGAGGTCGCCAGCCTCGGCCAGCGCCGCCTCCCGCGTCTCCACCACGACCCGCCCCCGCCGAAGGGTCTCGGCGTCGAGCTCCCGCGTGTCGGGCGTGTAGGCACCCACGGCGTTGACGTGAACGCCGTCGGACAGATCGCCCCCGGAGAAGACGGGCGTCGGGCTCGTCGTGCAGGTGCATACGATGTCCGCCTCACGCACGTTCGAAGGCTCCCCCACGCGAGCGTCGAGGCCCAGATCTCGGGCTCTCTCCACGAGGTCCTGGGCCCGCTCTGCCGTTCGCGACACCACGGTGAGTCGCTCGATCGGGCGCACGGCGATCATCGCGTCGAGGTGGGTCCGGGCCTGCGTGCCCGCCCCGAAGATCACGAGGCGCGAGGCGTCCGGCAGGGCGAGGTGGCGTGTGGCGACCCCAGAGACCGCCGCCGTCCGGAGGCCGGTGAGCGCCGCACCGTCCACGACCGCCACGGGCTCCAGCGAGCCGGGGGCGAACAGGACATACACGCCGTGGATCAGCGGCAGCCCTCGGTCCGGGTTCTCCGGATTCACCGTGACGAGCTTCACCCCGGCTCCCCCACCCCTCTCCACCGCGGGCATCAGCAGCAGGTCGGCCTCCCCCACCTTCACGTGCGAGCGGAGCGGGGCCTGAGAAAGGGTCCCACCGAACGCTGCCTCG
>DASUTZ010000097.1:0-18773 GCA_036374295.1 Actinomycetota bacterium | reverse complement strand
CATCTCCGACCCGAAGGCCCGCGACTACGCGCGGATCTTCTTCGGGAAGGCCGAGCAGGTGGACCTGGACTCCCAGGGCCGCCTGGTGGTCCCGCGCCAGCTCCGGGAGACGGCGCGGCTGGGCAAGGAGGTCGTGATCGTGGGCGTTCGCGACCGCCTGGAGATCTGGGGGAAGCAGGCATGGGAGGAGTACGAGCGCCAGCGAGCGAGCTCCTACGCGAGCGGCGCGCTCGTCCCCGAGCAGCTGTGAGGAGGAAGAGGGTCATGAGCGAGCTGGATCGCGAGGTGCGTCAGTCGCTGTTCCTGCTGGGCCTGACGGCGCTGATGAGCGGGGCCACGCTCGGCGTCGGCCTCCTGGCCGTATGGACGCTTGGCTGACCAGGCTCACGTCCCCGTCCTGACCGAGGAGATCGTCGACCTGATGCGCGGAGCGGAGACCGTGATCGACATGACCGTGGGGGCTGGCGGGCACGCCGAGGCCCTGCTCGAGGCCGGCGTGGCCCGGGTGGTGGGCGTCGATCGCGACCCCGTGGCCCTGGATCTGGCCGGCCGGCACCTGGCCCGGTTCGGCGACCGGTTCGTCCCCGTGCGCGCCCGCTTCTCGGAGGTTCCCCGGATCGCGGACGAAGCCTCGATCCGGGCGGTCGAAGGCACCCTGTTCGATCTCGGTGTCTCCTCCCTCCACCTCGACCGCCCGGATCGGGGCTTCTCCTACCGCGAGGAGGGGCCGCTGGACATGCGGATGGGGCTTGAGGGACCCACGGCGGCCGACCTCGTGAACTCGCTCCCCGAGGAGGAGCTGGCCCGGATCATCTTCGAGCACGGTGAGGAGCGCGCGTCGCGCCGCATCGCCCGAGCGATCGTCCGCGCCCGGGAGCGCGAGGCGATCGAGACCACCGCGCAGCTCGCCCGGATCGTGGCCGCGGCGGCGCCCGGACGCCGGCGGGGGCCGCACCCCGCCCGCCGGACCTTCCAGGCGCTTCGCGTCGCGGTGAACGAGGAGGTCGAGGAGCTCACCGCCTCCCTTCCCCAGGCGGTGGGCCTCCTCGCCACCGGAGGCCGGATCGCGGCGATCTCCTACCACTCGATCGAGGACCGGATCCTCAAGCGCGCCTTCGCCGGGGACGAGCGGCTCGAGGTGCTGACCAAGAAGCCGATCCGTCCGAGCGAGGACGAGCGGGCGCGCAACCGCAGGGCGAGGAGCGCGAAACTGCGCGCCGCGCGGAGGGTGGCCTGATGGCCGTCGCCGCGAGGCGCCTCGAGGAGGTGGCGCGCCGGCGCCCGCCCGTGAGGACCCGCCGGCCCCGCCCGGCCGGGCGGCGGGCGCCGGCGCGCCACGCCCGCAAGCGCCTCCCGTTCCTCCTCTTCTCCCTCGTCGTCGTCTCCGCGATGGTCGTTCTCCTCGTCAGCGCCCAGGCCATCGTGGCCCAGTCGGCCTTCCGCATCGCCGAGCTCCGGGAGCGGGTGGACCGGATCGAGAACGAGCACGCGCAGCTCCGGCTCGAAGCGGCCCGGCTCTCGTCGCCCGAGCGCATCATGCGGGCGGCCCGCGACGCGGGGCTCGTCCTTCCGGACCGCGTCGAGATCCTCGCCGTGTCTGGGAAGGGGGCGAGCAGGATCCGCTCGCACCTGGGAACCCTGGCCAGCGCGGATCTCGGAGGGGAGGGATGAGCCGGCGCCCGCCGGCCGGCCGCGTCCGACTCCTGCTGGCGGTTCTGGTGCTCGGCTTCTCGAGCATCGCGGCGCGGGTCTCCGTCCTTCACCTGCGAGACGCCGAGGCCTACGAGGCCCTCGCCCACGACCAGCGGGTCCGCGAGGTGGTCCTGCCGGCTCGGCGCGGGTCGATCTTCGACCGGAACGGGCACGAGCTCGCCATCTCGGTGGACGCCAGGGCGATCTACGCGAACCCCCTGGTGATCGACCGGCCTTGGAAGGTGGCCGATCGCATCGCCCCCTTGGTGGGCGAGCGTCGCCGAGTCATCGCCCGGGCCCTGGAGCGCGAGCAGCCCTTCGTGTACCTGGCCCGGCGCGTGGATCTCGCCCACGCCGAGGAGGTGGAGGCGCTGGGGATCGCTGGGGTGGGGCTCCTCGAAGAGAGCAAGCGTTACTACCCTTCGGGGACCCTAGCCGCGCAGGTGCTCGGCTTCGTCGGCGTGGACGGCCTCGGCCTCGAGGGCATAGAGCTGGCCTACGACGAGGTCCTGGGCGGCACTCCGGGCACGATGGTCGTCGAGCAGGACCCCGAGGGGCGACCGATACCGCAGGGGGACGCCAGGATCGAGGAGCCGGTCCCCGGCGAGTCTCTCGTCCTTACGATCGACCGCGACCTCCAGTGGCATACGCAGCGTGCCCTCCAGCAGGCGGTCAAGCGCAACGGGGCGAAGGGCGGCACCGTTGTGGTCCTCGATCCCTCGACCGGCGATGTGCTGGCGATGGTGACGTATCCGTGGTTCGACGCCAACGACTACACCGAGGCCCCCCAGGAGGCGTTGCTCAACCGCGCCGTCACCGACGTCTACGAGCCGGGCTCGGTGAACAAGGTGATCACCGCCGCGGCGGCGCTGGAGGAGGGTGTCGTCGGGCCCCGCGAGGCGATCGACGTGCCCGGCGCGTATCAGGTCGGGGACAAGCTGTTCCGGGACGTCCACCCGCACGGCCCACAGGCGATGACGCTCTCGGACATCATCGCGGAGTCGTCGAACGTGGGGACGATCAAGGTGGCCGAGCGGCTTGGCCGGGATCGTCTGGCGACCTGGCTGACGAGGTTCGGCTTCGGGCGGAGGACCGGGATCGACTTCCCAGGCGAGGCCGAGGGCATCCTGCTCGATCGCGACGACTGGTGGGTGACGAGCATGGGGACGATCCCGATGGGGCAGGGGATCGCCGTCACGCCGCTCCAGATGGCGTCGGTCTACGGCACGGTTGCCAACGACGGCGTGCGGGTCCGCCCCCGCCTGGTCCGGGGGACGATCCGCGCGGGCGAGCGGTTCGAACCGTCCCTTCCCGGGCGCCCCCGTCGCGTGGTCGGGAAGGACACGGCCCGCGCCCTCCGAGAGATGCTCGTCCGGGTGGTCGAGGAAGGTACCGGCGATCTGGCCCGCGTCGAGGGGTACGAGGTGGGCGGCAAGACGGGAACGGCCCGCAAGCCCCTCGAGGACGCCCTCGGCTACAGCGACGAGTACGTCGCCTCGTTCATCGGCTTCGCCCCGGCCGACGACCCCAGGATCGTGGTCGCCGCGATGCTGGACGAGCCCGACACGGTCTACGGCGGCGTGGCCGCAGCCCCGCTCTTCCGCGAGGTGGCGCGGTTCGCTCTGGCGGACCTCCAGGTCCCTCCCACGGAGCCGGGATGATGGCCCCGGTGCTAGGATTTCGTCGGCCCACGGTGGCATCGACGCCCCAGCTCTCCGACCTCCTCGCCGGGCTTCCCAACGCGGACGTGCGCGGCGATGCGAGGACCCCCGTCGCCGGGCTGGCGTACCAGGCCGATGCGGTCTCTCCCGGCGGCCTCTTCTTCTGCGTCCCCGGCGGGCGGCACGACGGGCACGACTTCGCCGATCGGGCGCTCGCGAGCGGAGCCTCGGTCCTGGTGGTGGAGCGATCCCTCGACCTCGAGGCGACCCAGGTCCTGGTCCCCTCGGTCAGGGAGGCGATGGGCCCGATCGCTGCGGTCTTCCACGGGAAGCCCGCCGAGCGGCTCTCGCTCGTGGGGATCACCGGCACGAACGGGAAGACGACCACGACGTACCTGCTGGAGGGCGTGTTCCGCGCCGCGGGCCTGACCCCCGGGGTGATCGGGACCACCGGCGTGCGGATCGACGGCCGACCCGTCCCCCAGGCCAGGACCACCCCGGAGGCCCCCGACCTCCACGCGATGCTGGCCCGGATGGTGGACGAAGGGGTCGAGGCCGTGGCCATGGAGGTCTCATCTCACGGTCTCCACCAGCACCGGGTGGGCGGCGCGCGGTTCTCCTGCGCCGTGTTCACGAACCTGTCCCAGGACCATCTTGACTATCACGGGACCCTCGAAGAGTACTTCGAGGCGAAGGCTCGGCTGTTCACGCCCCGCATGAGCGACCGGGCGGCAGTGAACGTCGACGACGCCATGGGCCGGCGCCTGCTCGACACCGGGCTTCCCACGATCACCTACGGACGGGACGAGGATGCCGACGTGCGGGCCGTGGACGAGGAGGTCGGGTCCGGCGGCGTGCGGTTCGTGGCGGACGGCCTCGAGGTGCGCTCGCCGCTCCGGGGGGCCTTCAACGTCCACAACGCCCTCGCGGCGCTGGCGGCCTCCCGGCAGCTCGGGATCGAAGACGGGGAGGCCGCGGCGGGGATCGCCTCCGTCACCCATGTGCCCGGCCGCCTCGAGCCCGTGGACGAGGGGCAGGGCTTCCTGGTGCTCGTGGACTACGCGCACACCCCCGACAGTCTCGACAACGCTCTCCTCGCGGCGCGGCAGCTGGCGGAGGAGGGCGGCCGCGTCATCGCGGTGTTCGGCTGCGGTGGGGACCGGGACCGGGGGAAGCGCCCGCTGATGGGCGAGGCCGCCACCCGGCGGGCGGACCTGACCGTGATCACCAGCGACAACCCCAGGACGGAGGAGCCTATCGAGATCATCCGGGAGATCGAGCCCGGCGCGCGGCGCGGGGGCGGCGCCTTCGTCGTGGAGCCCGACCGGCGCGCGGCGATCCGCCTGGCGCTGGAGGGGGCCGGCGAGGGAGACGTCGTCGTCATCGCCGGGAAGGGCCACGAGACAGGGCAGGAGTTCGCCGATCGCACGATCCCCTTCGACGACCGGGTGGTCGCCGGGGAGGAGCTTCGGGCCCTGAGGAGTGATGGGTCGTGAGGCCACGGACCCTCTCCTCGGTGGCCGAGCTCACGAGGGGGCGGCTCGTCGGCGTGGACGCCACCGTCCGGGGGGCCACGGCCGACAGCCGCGACGTCCGGCCCGGCGAGCTCTTCGTCGCTCTCCGCGGCGAGCGAACCGACGGGCACCGCTTCGTGGACGCGGCCTTCGAGGCCGGCGCGGCCGGGGCCCTGGTGGAGGAGGAGGGCGAGTACATGGGCCCCGTCGTCGTCACGCTCGAGTCGGCGAGGGGGCTCCTCGAGCTCGCCGCCGACGAGCGGGAGGCCCGGGACGCGCACGTCGTGGCGATCACGGGCTCGACCGGCAAGACCTCGGTCAAGGACCTCACGGCGGCCGTACTGGCGTCCCGGCACCGGGTGCACGCGAGCCCGCGCTCCTTCAACACCGAGGTGGGGGTTCCGGTCACGCTGCTGCGGGCCCCCGAGGATGCCGAGGCCATCGTCCTGGAGATGGGCGCGCGGGGACGGGGACACATCGCGCTCCTGGCCGGCGTGGCCCGTCCCGAGGTGGGCGTCGTCACGAACGTCGGGGCGGCGCACCTCGAGATGTTCCGGAGCCGCGACGCCGTAGCCGAGGCCAAGGCCGAGCTCGTGGAGCACCTCGAGCCGGACGGCGTGGCCGTCCTGAACGCCGACGACCCCGTGGTCCGCGGCTTCGAGGACCGAACCGCGGCCCGCGTCCTCCTGTACGGGCAGGATCCCGATGCCGACGTCCGGGGGGAGGACCTGACGCTCGACGAGCAGGGGCGGGCGTCGTTCACCCTGCGTACCGCGGAGGGCCGCGAGCGCGTGGAGCTGTCGCTCGTGGGCGAGCACATGGCGTCGAACGCGCTGGCCGCGGCCGCGGCGGGGGCGGCGCTGGGGCTCTCGCCGGGGGAGTGCGCCGCCGCCCTCAAGGACGCCAGGCTGTCGGCGTGGCGGATGGAGGTGGCCGAGACCCCCGGCGGCGTGCGGATCCTCAACGACGCGTACAACGCCAACCCCTCGTCCATGGCCGCGGGCCTGAAGGCGGCCGTCTGGATGTCTCGAGGCGGGCGGTGCATCGCGGTCCTCGGCTGGATGGCCGAGCTCGGCGCGTCCTCCGAGGAGGAGCACGAGCGGGTGGGAGAGCTCGTGGCCCGCCTCGGTGTGGATCACCTCGTCACGGTGGGCGAGCATGCGGGGAGGATCGCCGTCGGGGCGGCCAGGGAGGGCGTGGAGCCGGGCCGCATCACCGAGGTCCGTGACGCGGACGAGGCGGCGGCCGAGGTCCTCCGGATCGCCGAGGGAGGCGACCTGGTGTTCCTGAAGGGCTCCCGGGTGGTCGGCCTGGAGCGCGTCGCCTCCATCCTGATGGAGGGGGGCGCGTGACCGCGATCCTCCTGGCCGCGGCGGTGGGGCTGTTCGTCACCCTGCTGGGGACCCCGCTCGCGATCCGCGTCTTCCGCTTCCTGGGATGGGGCCAGCGGGTGCGAGAGCCGAGCGACCCACACAATCCGGCGCACGGGGCCAAGATCGGGACGCCCACGATGGGCGGGCTGGTGATCCTCGCGGGCGTGTTCCTCGGGTTCGTCACCACGAGGCTCGTGACCGGGGGGCTGAGCGCCACCGGCCTCCTCCTGATGGGCGTGGCCCTCTCGCTCGGCGCCCTGGGGTACGTCGACGACCTCCTGAAGGTGAAGGGCCACCACTCGCTGGGCCTGGGGAAGACCTCCAAGCTGTTGGTCCAGGCGCTCGTGGCCGTGCTCTTCGCGGTCGGCCTGGACCGGCTCACCGGCGTGTCCACCGAGCTCTCGTTCATCCGGGAGACGGGGATCGACCTCGGGATCGGCTTCCTGATCTGGGTCTTCCTGATGGTGACGGCGACCTCCAACGCCGTGAACCTCACCGACGGTCTGGACGGGCTGGCGTCGGGGTCGGTGGCGCTGGTCATGGGAGCCTACGTGATCGTCTCGTTCTGGCAGGTCCGACACGCATGCGTCCTGCTCAACGTTCCGGGCTGCTACGACATCTCCCCCCAGGGCTCGCTCGACGCCGCGGTGGTGGCCGCGGCCACGATGGGAGCCGCGGCCGGCTTCCTGTGGTGGAACGCGGCCCCCGCCCGGATCTTCATGGGAGATACGGGATCGCTCGCCCTCGGGGGCCTGATCGCCGCGATGGCGATCGCGACCCACACCCAGCTCCTC
The DNA here is from genome assembly GCA_036374295.1 of Actinomycetota bacterium. Classification (GTDB taxonomy): domain Bacteria; phylum Actinomycetota; class UBA4738; order UBA4738; family CALAEC01; genus DASUTW01. Next base: position 11,739 of record DASUTZ010000097.1, on the reverse strand, counting down.
CTCGTGATCCTGGGCGGGCTCTTCGTCCTGGAGACGGCCTCGGTGATCCTGCAGGTCGTCTCGTTCCGGGTCTTCCGACGGCGGCTGTTCCGCATGGCGCCGATCCATCACCACTTCGAGGTCTTGGGCTGGCCCGAGTTCACCGTCATCGTCCGGTTCTGGATCGTGGCGGGCCTGGCGGTCGCTTTCGGGCTGGGGCTCTTCTACGCCGACTTCCTGGCCCGGGGAGGCCTGCTGTGACGCTCGACGTGCGGGACCGGACGGTCGTCGTGGTGGGCCTGGCGGCGAGCGGCCTGGCGGCGGTCCGGGTGCTCCGAGGCGAGGGGGCGGCGGTCCGGGTGACCGAGGCTCGCCCGCGCGAGGAGGTCGAGGAGGAGGTCGGCGCCGCGGAGGCCGCGGGAGCGGAGGTCCTCGCGGGCGGCCACGCGCCCGAGCACCTCCGCGGCGCCGACCTCGTCGTGACGAGCCCTGGCGTGCCCGAGGGAGCTCCCGTCCTGGCATGGGCCCTCGATCGCGGGATCCCCGTGTGGAGCGAGATCGAGCTGGGGGCTCGGCTGTCCGCCGCCCCGTACGTGGGCGTGACGGGCACGAACGGGAAGACCACCACCACCGAGATGGTGGCCGCGGCGCTTCGCGCCGACGGTCGGGACGCGGTGGCGTGCGGGAACGCCGGCCATCCCTTCTCCCTAGCCGCGACCGAGGGCCGCGATGTCCTGGCGGTGGAGGTGTCCTCCTTTCAGCTCCGCTTCCACCAGCGCTTCCATCCCAAGGTCTCGGTGCTGCTCAACGTCGCCCCCGATCACCTCGACTGGCACGGGAGCCTGGAGGCCTACGAGGCGGCGAAGGCCCGGATCTACGCCTGTCAGGGCGAGGGGGACCTGCACGTCGGGAACGCGGACGACCCCGTCGCCGCCGAGGTCTCTCGGTCCGCCCCCTGCCCGGTGGCCTGGACGACGCTGGGCGAGCCGGGCGAGCATCAGCTGGGCTACGTGGGCGACCACCTCGTGTCCCGGCTGGACGCCGAGCTCGACCTCGGGCCCGTCCGTCCGGCGAGCCATGCGCACATGTCCGACGCGGCCGCGGCGGCCGCGGCGGCGCTCGGGTTCGGGGCGGCGCCGGACGCCGTGAGCGAGGCCCTCCGGGGCTTCCGTCCGCTGGCCCACCGCGGCGAGGTGGTGGCCCGCCTCGGTGATGTCGTCTTCGTGGACGACTCGAAGGCCACGAACCCCCACGCGGCCCTGGCCTCGATCGCGGGGTGGGACCGGGTGGCCCTGATCGCCGGAGGGCGAGCCAAGGGCGTGGACCTCGCGCCGCTGACGGAGGCGGCTCCGCGCCTCCTCGGGGTCGTGGCGATCGGCGAGGCCGCAAAGGAGGTGGCCCGAGCGTTCGAGGGGATCCGCCCCGTGGCCCGCGCTGACTCGATCGAGGAGGCGGTGGGGCTCGCGGCCGCGATGGCGGCGCCCGCCGGGACCGTCCTGCTCGCCCCGGCCTGCGCCAGCCAGGACATGTTCAGGGACTACGGAGAGCGCGGGGGTCGGTTCGCCGCCGCCGCCCGGGCGCTCGCCGAGAGGGAGACGGGATGAGCACCGCCGCGGCCCGGAAGCGTCGCCCCCATCACCTCCGGCTCGTCGAGCCGGGGGAGCGGGCCCCTCGCAGCCCTTCCCGGGCCGAGCGCAATGACCGGCACGTCACGATGCTCGTGGTGAGCACGGCCGCGCTCACCCTCCTCGGCCTGATCATGGTGCTCTCGGCCTCCTCGGTGGAGGCGTACGCGCGGTTCAGGTCGAGCTTCCTCTTCTTCAACCGACAGGTCGTCTACGCGGTGGTGGGTTCGCTCGCCATGGCCGTGACGATGCGGATGCACCATCGGGCCTGGGAGCGGCTGGCGGGCCCGATGCTGCTCGTGTCGATCGTGCTCCTGGCCATGGTCCTCCTGCCGGGGTTCGGAACCGTGGCCGGCGGCTCGGCTCGCTGGATCGAGCTCGGGCCGGTGACGATCCAGCCGTCCGAGTTCGCCAAGCTCTCCGTGATCTCGTTCGGGGCCGCCCTGCTGTCGCGCCGGTGGCGCCGGATCCAGGATCTTCGCCAGATGGCGGTGCCCCTGCTCCCGGTCGTCGGGGTCGTGTGCGGGCTGATCCTCCTCCAGCCCGATCTGGGGACGGCCGTCATCATCGTGACCGCGGTGTTCGTCCTGTTGGTGGCGGCGGGGGCCCGGATGCGCCACCTGATCGTGGGGGCGCTCGCCACGAGCACGGTCGGGCTCGGCCTGATCTACGTGGAGGGATATCGCTGGTCGCGATTCCTCTCGTTCCTCAACCCGTGGGCCGATCCCCAGGGCAGCGGGTACCAAGTGATCCAGTCGCTGATCGCGATCACCTCGGGGGGCGTGTTCGGGGTGGGGCTGGGCGCCTCTCGCCAGAAGTGGCAGTACGTCCCGAACGCTCACACCGACTTCATCTACTCGATCATCGGGGAGGAGCTCGGGCTGGTGGGGATGCTCGTCGTCCTGGGGCTCTTCGTCGTCCTCGTCTACGCGGGGATCCGCGTGGCGATCGCCGCGCCGGACGCCTTCTCGCGCCTGCTGGCTGCGGGGATCGTGGGGTGGATCGGAGGCCAGGCCCTCATCAACCTGGGGGCAGTGACCGGGCTCCTGCCGATCACCGGGGTTCCGCTGCCGTTCGTCTCCTTCGGCGGATCGTCCCTCGTCGTCTCGCTGGCGGCCGTCGGCATCCTCGCGTCCATCGCGCGGCGAGGCCGGGCGGAGAGGGGCTGAGGGATGCGGGTGGTCCTGGCGGCCGGGGGGACGGCCGGGCACATCTTCCCCGGGCTCGCGCTGGCGCGTCGGCTACGGGACGACCACGGTGCGCAGGTGCTCTTCGTAGGGCGGGAGGGAGGCCAGGAGGCGACCCTCGTTCCCGAGGCCGGCTTCCGCCTGGCCACGGTGGAGTCTCGACCGTTCGTGCGGAGACTCTCGCCGGCCGCCCTCGCGGGGCCGGTGGCCGCGCTGCGCGCCTCGCGGCGGGCTCGGGAGATCGTCCGAGCCGCCGACGTCGCCGTGGGGATGGGCGGGTACACGTCGGTCCCGGTCGCGCTGGCCGCCTGGCGAGAGCGCGTGCCCCTCGTCCTCCACGAGCAGAACGCCGTGCCCGGCCTGGCGAACCGCGTGGCCGCCCGGTGGGCGAGGGCGGTCGCGCTTTCGTTCTCGGAGGCCGCGCCTCGGTTCCCGCGCAGAGCCCGCACGGTGGTCACGGGGAACCCGGTCCGCGAGGCGATCGCCCGGATCCCCCGGGATCGCGACGCGCTGGCGAAGGAGGCCCGAGAGGAGCTCGGCCTGGAGGAGGGCCGCCGGACGGTCGCCGTCTTCGGCGGGAGCCAGGGGGCCCTCCACCTGGATCGGGCGGCCGCCGACGCCGCGCGTCTGCTGGACGGCTCCGATCTCCAGCTCCTGATCATCACCGGGCCGGCCCACCTCGAGGAGGTGGAGGGGCGGTTCCCCGGAGGGCCGATTCCGGTGCGCGCCGTGCCGTTCGTGGACCGCATGGAGCTCGTGTATGCCGCGGCCGACCTGGCCGTAGCCCGTGCCGGGGCGGGCACCGTCGCCGAGCTGAGCGTCGCCGGAGTGCCGGCCCTGCTGGTCCCGTACCCCTACGCCACCGGCAACCATCAGGAGGCGAACGCCCGGGCGCTGCAGCGGGCGGGGGGAGCGGCGGTCCTGCTCGACGACCAGCTGACCGCCGAGGTGCTCGCAGAGCGGATGGTCGAGATGCTCGAGCCGACCCGGCTCGCGGCGATGGCCGAGCGCTCGGCGTCGTTCGGGAGGCCCGGTGCGGCGGGGGCTCTGGCCCGGGTGGTCGTGGAGGCCGCCGGATGAAGGATTACGAGATCCGGCCGGGCACGATCCCCACGCTGGAGATCCCCCGGCTCGACCTGCGCCGCGTCCACCTCGTGGGCGTGGGCGGCGCGGGGATGAGCGGGATCGCCAGGCTGCTGCTGGCGCGAGGGATCGCGGTGTCGGGCTCCGACCTCAAGGACTCCCCTGGACTCGCGCTCCTGCGCGGCGCTGGGGCGGCGGTGACCGTGGGGCATCGCCCCGAGAACGTCGGCTCGGCCGAGGCGGTGGTGGTCTCGACGGCGATCGGCCAGGACAACCCCGAGGTCGTGGCGGCTCGCCGGCGGGGGCTTCCCGTCTACGCACGGGCCCAGGTGCTCGCCGCCATGATGGCGGAGCGCCGGGGGATCGCGATCGCCGGGACCCATGGGAAGACGACGACGACCTCGATGACGGCCGTGATCTTCGAGCGCGGCGGGCTCGACCCCACATACGTCGTGGGCGGAGACCTGAACGAGAGCGGGAGCAACGCCCGCTCCGGCGCTGGCGTTTACTTCATCGCCGAGGCCGACGAGTCCGACGGTTCCTTCCTCCTCCTCGATCCCGAGATCGCGGTGGTGACGAACGTGGAGCCGGATCACCTCGACTTCTACCGGGACGAGGAGGAGGTCGAAGCGGCGTTCGCGGCCTTCTGCCGTCGGGCCGAACGGCTCATCGCCTGCGGGGACGATCCGGGGGTCCGGAGGGTCCTGGAGGCGGTGCCGATCGAGGTCGTCACTTACGGCACGGGCGAGGACAACGACGTCCGCCTGGAGGGCGTCCAGACGAGGGATGGCGAAGGGCGAGGCGTCGTGGTCGTCGACGGGGAGCGCGTCGACGTGACGCTCTCCATCGTCGGCCGCCACCACCTCCTGAACGCGACCGCAGCGATGCTGACCGCTCGGGCCGTGGGGGTGCCGTTCGAGACCGCGGCCGAGGCGCTCCGCAGCTTCACGGGCGTACGGCGCCGGTTCGAGTCGCGGGGCGACGCGCGCGGGGCACGATTCGTCGACGACTACGCTCACCATCCGACGGAGATCACGGCGACCCTCGAGGCGGCCAGGTCCACCGGCGCGGCCCGACTCGTGGCCGTCTTCCAGCCCCATCGCTACACGAGGACCGAGGCGCTCTGGCGCGAGCTCGGCGGCAGCCTGGCCGCCGCGGACCTCGTGGTTCTCACCGACGTGTACGGCGCGGGGGAGATGCCCGTCCCGGGGGTGACCGGGAAGCTCCTGGTCGATTCGCTGCTGGAGCGGGCGCCCCGGGCCCGGGTCGTTTACCTGCCGTCGCGGGCCGACGTGGCGCCGTTCCTGGCCACCGAGGTCCGGGTCGGGGACCTCGTCCTCACGCTGGGAGCCGGCGACGTCACGATGGTGGCGGACGAGACGCTCTCCAGGATCCGGGAGGTGACCGGTGCCGGCTGACGCCGCGCGCGAGGCGGCCCGGATCCTGACCGAGGTGGCCGGGGACCGGGTCCGGCGGAACTTCCCGCTGGCCCCGCTGACGTCCTTCCGGCTCGGTGGTCCCGCCGCCCTGTACCTGGAGGCGGGGTCGCAGGAGGACCTGGCGGCGCTGGGGCGAGCGCTGGACGGGACGGGGCTCCCCATGCTCGTGATCGGGAAGGGCTCGAACCTGCTGATCTCCGACGAGGGCTTCCCGGGGATCGTGGTGCGCCTGGGCAAGGGCTTCCGCTGGGCGGCGAGGGAGGAGCTCCGGATCACGGCCGGAGGAGCGATGCCCCTCCCGGCAGTCGCGAACGTCGCCCTGTCGCACTCGCTCGCGGGGATGGAGTTCGGCGTCGCGATCCCCGCGTCGCTGGGGGGCTCGGTCCGTATGAACGCAGGGGCCCATCACCGGTCGCTCGATGAGGTCCTCGCGTCGGTCGAGGTCTACGACACGCGCGTTCGGGAGCCGCGCGTCATCCCGGCGAGCGAGGTGGGATTCTCCTATCGCGATTCGCGCCTCCCCGAGCGGAGCATCGTGATCGCGGCGACGGCCGAGCTCCGGCTGGACGACCTCGCCGCGATCCGGGCCCGGATGGACGAGGCTCGGAGGTGGCGGCGTGAGACGCAGCCCCTCGCCGAGCCGAACTGCGGGAGCGTCTTCAAGAACCCCGCGGGTGACCACGCTGCGCGCCTCATCGACCTGGCCGGGGCCAAGGGCTTGCGGCTCGGCGGGGCGCGCGTGTCGGAGAAGCACGCGAACTTCTTCATCGCGGGCGAGGGAGCGACCGCCTCGGACGTCCGCGCCCTGATCGAGGAGGTGCGCCGACGCGTGCACGACGCGGCGGGGGTGTGGCTCGAGCCGGAGGTCCATCTCGTCGGATCGTTCGACGTGGAGGGAGCCGCGTGACCCGAAGACCGAATCGCGCCGGGATCGTCGCCCTCTCCACGGTGCTGCTGGGGATCCTGATCGGGACGGTCACCCTCCGCTCGCCGCTCTTCGAGGTCCGTCGGGTCGAGGTGCGTGGGAACGGAAGGGTGGGGCCCGGTCAGATCCGGAAGCTCGTCCAGCCAGCCCAGGGGAGGAACCTCTGGCTCGTGCCGTTGGAGGATCTGGCGCGGGCGGTCTCGTCCCATCCGTGGGTGGCCCAGGCCGACGTCCGTCGCGAGCTCCCGTCGACGCTTGTGGTCGAGATCGAGGAGCGCATCCCGATCGCCTGGGTCGAGGATCCCGGCGGGGGAGCCGCCGTGGCAGCGGACGGGGTTGTGGTCCAGCGGCGGTCGGAGTCCTCTGGCCTCGTCTCGCTCGGAGCCGTGGATGAGATCCAGCGTCCGGGGACGCCGACGGCCGCCCCGCGGGCCTCGCTCAGAGTCGCGGCCTCACTGCCTGCTCGGATCCGTCGCGAGGTGGCCGCCGTCTTCCGCCGCGGCGAGGGGGTCATCCTCCGGATGAGGTCGGGGGCGAGGATCCTCTACGGGAGGGCGGAGGCCCTGGGCGCGAAGCGGGCCACGCTGGGGGCCCTCCTGAGCTGGATCGACGAGAACGAGGTCCCTGCCGGCCTCGTGGACCTCCGTGCGCCCGCGACCCCGGCCATCCGGCCGGTCTCCTCCCGAGCCGAACCCCGGGGTTGACGTCCCCGACACGATGGTGTAGATTCCTCGCCCTGTAGGGCAGGTTTACATAACATTCAACCTCGAGTTTAGGTTGAAGCTTGAGCGTGGGGGCGCTGAGGCTACCGGGGAGGCAGCGGATGAACGCGATGCACGCTCCACAGAACTACCTGGCGGTCATCAAGGTCGTCGGGATCGGCGGTGGCGGCGTCAACGCCGTGAATCGGATGATCGAGGCCGGTCTCAAGGGGGTCGAGTTCATCGCGATCAACACCGACGCGCAGGCGCTCCTGATGTCCGAGGCCGACGTGAAGTTGGACATCGGCCGGGAGACGACCCGCGGGCTGGGCTCGGGGTCGGACCCGGAGATCGGCCGGCGGGCCGCCGAGGAGCACTCCGACGAGATCGAGGAAATCCTGAAAGGCGCCGACATGGTGTTCATCACCGCCGGCGCGGGCGGCGGCACCGGCACCGGCGGCGCCCCGATCCTGGCCCGGATCGCCCGCGACCTGGGGGCCCTGACGATCGGTGTCGTGACCCGGCCCTTCTCGTTCGAGGGGAAGCGGCGGGCGACGCAGGCCGACATGGGGATCCAGGAGCTGCGGGAGCACGTGGACACGCTGATCATCGTCCCGAACGACCGTCTCCTCCAGGTCTCGAGCGAGGAGACCCCGATACTCGACGCCTTCCGGCTGGCCGACGAGATCCTCTATCAGGGGGTGGAGGGCATCACGAGCCTGATCATGACCCCCGGCCTCATCAACCTCGACTTCGCGGACGTGAAGACCGTGATGTCGAGCGCCGGCTCGGCCCTGATGGGGATCGGGCACGGTGCCGGCGACGATCGCGCGGTGGAGGCAGCGCAGAACGCCGTCTCGTCCCCGATGCTCGAGGCCTCGATCGAGGGGGCTCGGGGGGTGCTGCTCTCGATCTCGGGCGGCTCGGGCCTCACCCTCCACGAGGTCAACCGGGCAGCCGAGGCGATCACGAGGGCCGCCCACCCCGAGGCGAACATCATCTTCGGCGCGGTGATCGACGACTCGCTGGGCGACGAGTGCCGCGTCACGGTGATCGCGGCGGGCTTCGACAAGCTGGGGACGACGACGACCGTTCGCCCCCGGACCTTCGAGGTCGAGGTGGGCGGCGAGGATCTCGACGAGGAAGAGATCCCCGTCCCCTCGATCCTGCGGGAGTCGGAGGACGAGGACGATGTGTTCCAGGAAGCCGGAGAGGAGGAGCAGGAGGCCCGTCCGGCCCGCGTGGTGATCAGCGCCGACGACACCGAGGCCGACGAGGACCTCGACATCCCGGACTTCCTGAAGTAGGGGGCCGGAACGGTCCCCCAAGAGGTGTGGGGGCGGGGAGGGCCCGAACGAGGCGCCCTTCCCCCGCCTTGACGGTGTGGCCCTCCCCGCCCCCACCCATCCCCTCGATGGAGCGACGCGCGCTGACCGACGGCCTCCACGCCCTCGTCCCGGAGGGCATGGAATCGCGCGGGTTCCTGGCGGCCTTCACCGAGCGTCGAGGCGGCGTCAGCGAGCCGCCGTACGAGAGCCTGAACCTCGGGCTGCACACGGGGGACCGGGCCGACGTCGTCGCCGAGAACCGGCGCCTGGTGGTACGGACGCTGGGGCTCGAGCGGTGGGCGGCGGGGGAGCAGGTCCACGGCGGTGACGTCGTTCGCGTGGATCAGCGGACGGCCTCCCGGGGCTGGGACGAGCCGCCGATCGACGGGGCCGACGCGCTGGCCGTCGCCCAGGCCGGGCTGTCGGTGGCGGTGCTCACCGCGGACTGCCTCCCCATCGCGCTGGCCTCTCCCCTCGAGGGGCTGCTGGTCGCGGTCCACGCGGGGTGGCGGGGCCTGGCCGCCGGGATCATCGACGCGGCCTTGGCGAGCTTCGAACGACCGGGAGAGATCCACGCGGCGATCGGGCCGGCCATCGGCCCGTGCCACTACGAGGTGGGCGAGGACGTGGCCCGTGCCGTCGCGGAGGGATCGGCGGCGGGGGCCGTCACGGACCGCCGGAACGGTCGCCTGCACCTCGATCTCCCCGCCACCGCCGTGCGCGCGCTCCGCGCGGGAGGCGTCCGGAGGATCGACCCCGCCGGCCTCTGCACGTCCTGCGAGGAGGATCGGTTCTTCTCCCATCGGCGGGACGGGATCACGGGGCGGCAGGCGCTGGTGGCGGTGCGGCTGTGAGCGGGGTGGCCGAGAACGTGGCGGCGGTCCGTGAGCGGATCGAGACGGCCTGCCGTCGCGCGGGGAGGGATCCGTCGGCGGTGCGCCTGGTTGCTGTGACGAAGACGGTCGATCCGTCGCTCGTCCAGGAGGCGGCTGAGGTGGGGGTCGAGGACTTCGGCGAGAACTACGTGCAGGAGCTGGAGGGCAAGCGGGGGGCCGCACCCCGAGCACGGTGGCACTTCCTGGGGAGGGTGCAGAGCAACAAGGCCCATCGGGTGGCGAAGCTCGCCGACATGGTGCAGACGGTTGAGCCCGGACGCGCGTGGCGCCGACTGGCATCGGCGGCCGAGGACTCCCCGATCCCGTGCCTGATCCAGGTGGACTTCACGGGCGAGCGGGTGGGCGTCGAGGCCGCCGGCGCGCGTGCCTTCCTCGACGAGGTGGTCGCCGCCGGCGGCCTCGACGCCCACGGACTGATGACGGTCCCGCCGCTGGGGGAGGATCCGCGACCCTACTTCGTGCGGCTGCGGGAGCTTCGCGACGAGCTTCGAGAGCGGCACCCGGGGCTCTCGGAGCTCTCGATGGGGATGTCCGCCGACTACGAGGAAGCGGTGGTCGAAGGCGCTACCATGGTGCGCGTCGGGACGGCGATCTTCGGCCCCCGACCATGAGGAGGTAGACGGATGGCAGGCGTGTGGCGCAAGACCCTGATGTACCTGGGGCTCGTCGAGGACGACGAGCTCGAGGAGATCGCTCCCGGCGAGCAGACCTCGCCGGTGCAGCCGACGCCTCGGCGCCCGTCGCGCTCCGAGCCGGTCGTGCTGACGCAGCAGGCGTCCGGGCCGGAGAGCACGGTCCGTACGATCGCCCAGCCGAGGAAGGCCTCGGCCGGGACGATCCATCGGGCCGAGCCCAAGCGGTTCAACGAGGCGCGCGACCTCGGGGAGAAGTTCAAGGACGGTGTACCGGTGATCATGAACCTCCAGCAGACGGAGGACTCGATCGCCCGTCGCCTGGTCGACTTCGCCTCGGGGCTGGTCTTCGGGCTCGACGGGAAGATCGAGCTCGTGGCCACCCGTGTGTACCTGCTGACGCCGTCGGAGGTGGAGGTGTCGGCCGAGGAGCGGGAGCGCCTCCGGGACACGGGGTTCTTCAACCAGTACTGAGGCGGCGTTCGCCGTGAGGGGGGATTGATTGGCAGTCGTCTGCATCCTGCTTTCGATCTACTGGTTCGTGCTCTTCGCGCGAATCATCTCCTCGTTCTTCCCTCCTCCGCGCTCGCCCGCCGGCCGCACGATCGTCGAGCTCCTCCACGATCTCACCGAGCCCGTGCTGCGCCCGCTCCGGAACCTGATGCCGCCGCTCAGACTCGGTATGGTGGGCCTCGACCTCTCGCCGATCATCGTGTTCATCGTGCTCGGGGTCCTTCGCTCCGCGTTGGGCTGTCGAGGGGTCGCGTTCTTCTGAGGAGGCGATGATGGCGTTCGGACGGAAGAAGAGGCAGGCCGCGGAAGACATGGGCTTCTCCCAGGAGGCGGTCCAGCGGGAGCGCGTCAGGCTCACGCCCGTGGACGTCCAGCAGAAGGTGTTCAGGCTCGCGTTCCGCGGCTACAACGAGCAGGACGTGGACCATTTCCTCGACGACGTCACCGAGGATCTGGCCGCCCTGCACGAGGAGAACAAGCGGCTCCGCGAGGAGCTCGAGCTCCGGGGGCCGGGCGCCGGCACGGAGGACGCTCGCCGGCACGCCGAGGAGATCATCCGCCGGGCCCGGGAGGAGGCGGCGCGGATCGCGGCCGAGACCCCCGCCACCGGCGCCGCGGCCACCGCGGCCGCCGCGACCCCCGCGTTCCTCGTCCGTGAGCGCGAGTTCCTGCAGCGACTGGCATCGCTGGTTCAGGAACACGCCTCGAGCCTCAAGGACGAGGCGCGGCGAGCCCGGGCGGCCGCCGAGACCCGGGAGCCCGAGCCTGAGGAGATCGAGGAGGCCCAGCCGGAGGAGATCGCGGAGGCCCGGCCTGAAGAGCGCGCCGAGCCCGAGGCGGAGCCCGTCCTGGATCGCACGGCCCCGATGGCCTCGCCGGGCGAGGAGGGGGACTGGTCCAACCCCTTCGAGGAGCCCAGGGAATCCGTCGACGAGGAGGGAAGCTCCGAGGAGGAGCCCTCGCTGCGCGAGCTCTTCTGGGGCGAGGAGTGAGGGCTGGATGACTCCCTCGGTTCGCTCCGATACGCTACGCGCGTGACCGACCCGCAGGAGACCACGTGATCGTCACCGCCGCCGTGTTCCTGGTCGCAGCGATCGTCACGCTGGTCATCGGCTGGTTCCAGGAGGGGCTGGCCATGGTGTACGTCTCGATCGGGGCGAGCGTGGTCGCGCTCGCCTTCCTCGTGGCGGGGATGGTGAGGAGGCCCGCCGTTGCGCCGGCCACGGCCGGCGCCCCTTACGGCCCGGCGGAGGGGACGGAAGCCGCGGCCATGGCGCCGGCTGAGCCTCGCGAACGGACCAAGCCGAGCGCGCCCCTGCCCCAGCGGCGCCCCGCCGCGCGGCCGCCGACCGGGCGGCCCGACGAGGAGAAGCCGGCGCCCGAGGCCGCCCCATCGCGGCCCGCCGCCAAGAAGCCCGCCGCCAAGAAGCC